>JAGROY010000388.1 GCA_020439995.1 Verrucomicrobiia bacterium | reverse complement strand
CAGCCGAGAGTGCCGCAGGCGAGTCTGAGTCCCCAACCAGCGAGCACATCGGTCGGATAGTGCAGTCCTTTCGCCACGCGAATCATGCCCAAGCCCAATGCAACGCTGGCTGCAATCACGCGCACTCCCCAGCGATGCCAGCGTGCTCCAGCTACGCCCGCCATCAGGGCGAAAAACACCGCGTGGGAGGACGGCATGCCATACAGGCTGCCCTCGCTCCCTTGGCTGAGAGCCACTTCGGTGGTCGGCGTTGGGCGCGGGCGTGCGATCTGATTTTTGAGGCTAATCGCCAGTGTCATCGTGAGGGCTACCAAGATCGCGAGACTGACACCTTTCCTAAAATGAAGAGCAGGTTTGCAGGCTTGGAGTAGATGGAGGCGAATGCACTCAAGGTTAGGGCCAAGCCGAGCAGTAGTTCCAAGGATGCGAGATTCATGGTCACAGGGAGAGGTTGGAAATGCTTCTCTTATCGAACCCACGGGCGAGCTTGTTTGACGACGAGGTCTCCATCCAGCGTGATCTTGAACTCAATCTCCATGGCAAAGCGAGGCGACACGGCTTCTGTGGCGGCTTTGAAGTGCGCGCGCAGATGTCCGGGATGTTTCGCGGTCGCCTGTCGCGCTGGCTGACATTGACGGACGGAATCGTGATTGGCATTTGTCATCGCCAACAACAGAACAATAGAACAGCAGAATTCAAGAATTGGCATGGAGAATTTGGAAAGCCGAGAATCGGTCAGGAGCGGAACGCTAAAGTATCAGGCGATGCTGAATCGCTACGGCACGATATTGCGCCCTCCGATGGAGTTGTTGATTGAGTTCAGCTACGACGAATCTGATCCCGAATTCACTGTCAAATTCATCCGAGCGATCGACGAAAGCGGAGTTGAACATGACTACATGGACTTTCATTTTTCATCGATTCTGCACGCATTCAAAATTCATTTGAACGATGCAGATTCCAGCCCATGACGAAAACTTGACGGGCAACAGTGGCGTCGATACGGGCACCATCTTACATCACGGATGGCTGAAAATCGATTGCAGCGGCGAGGAGTGCCCGTGTGGAAATTCTCAAAATAAGTTCTGGGCCTATTGGCAATGTAGCGCTTTGAAAGTGGTGTGCAGGTTGAACCATTGAACGAGCGGATCGTGATCGATTGCTGAAATTGGCCGATGCAGTTGCATCGGTCACGATTTCTGCTTTAAACGTTTCACTGGCTGATCTACCGGCAGCGAATTCATTGTTCTGAAGCGACGTTCGGAGAAGGCTTCAGGCTGTCTCTGCCTTTGAGGATTGCCAAAAATGCTACAATTTTTGGGAGCATTTCGACAGCCTGACGATTCGGCACACCCGCCCACCGGACAGACCGAGCCGGTGGCCGATCTCGTCGCACGAGCCGACGGGGCCCTGTTTGTCTAAGAGTATTTGCCCAGTTTGACCGAGGAGAACAGGCCTAAGGTCGTACACCGCACGGGTAAGTTTTGTTTGTAATCAAAAGAGGACTTCGATAGCCTCTCCAGCGTCATGAAATTAAAGTTTACTATCATTGCATCGATTGCAGTTCTCTTGCCATCAATATCGTTTGCCGAAATTTCTATTAATACTTTCCCAAGTTGGGATGGAACAACTTCAGTCGGTAGCTTTGGTGAACCAAATACGGCCACGTACGGTCAAACATTTTTGGCACCAGCAACGGACCCTGTAATGACTAGTTTCACGTTCGTAATGAATGACTTCCTTAATTCGGATTTTGTAGATTTTGAAGCCCACGTATATGCGTGGGATGGTACTAAGGCAACTGGAGCTGCTTTGTTTTCAAGTGGTACATTGGTATCCACCAACAACGCAGGAACTGATGGATTCGAATACATCACCGTCAACACAGGATCACTGGCACTCGTTCCAAACAGCTCCTATGTTGCTTTCTTTTCCGCCTCCAATTATTTCGACTCAATCGATGGCACTTCATCCTGGGGTTTGTTGACCTCTGATGAATACCCAGACGGGGGTTTTGTGTATTCCAATAACGGAAGCGATTTTGGCCAATTGACGACGAACGATTGGAGTACCTTTGGTGGGACTGACTTAGCCTTCAGAATAGGCGCTGTGCCTGAGCTCTCCACCGTAGGTTTACTTGGCCTAGCGTTCGCTGGCCTCAGCTTGTCTCGGCGACGGAAATAGATTGCATACGACGGCATTTGTACCTGAATTTTAGGGGCACGTTTTCAAAATCAGTGGAGGCAGTAATCAACGGTCGCAAAGAGAGTTACAAAACTTGGTACAGGATCGATTATCTGAACTTGATTCAACGAAGGTGTCTACAGCGGAACCGAGAGGTTCAAAAACACAGGGACACTGTTTTGGTCGAAGAGTGATAGCTGTCGTAGGTGATCCCATGCGGCACCTCACTTGAACGATGTGACGCGGTGATCGATAAGTGCTGTATGGATTGTGTTGTATGGTTGTGCCCTGCAATTCGCACGGCGTAATGGTTACACCGAAGAAGCTACAAAACACCGTTTACTCGATCTCGATTTCATGAAGCGTACAATTGCCTCTCTAGAAAATTGTAATGTGTGTCGGTAAGAACGCTGCGTAACAGCAGTCATGCGACTCCTTTCAAAGTTCTTTGAAATTGCTAACTCACTGCATCAATTACAGAAACAGCTTGCGTCGTTACAGATACTCTCTGATCACAGCCATCGCCTCGTTCCAAGCGGCTCAGCCAGTCATTTCTAGTTCCACTCTGGCTGAGCGGCATTTCGTTGCATCGCGCCGAGAGCGGCCTTCGCCTTGGCGTTGTTGGAGATTCGGGAGAATCTCCTCGGCGAGGCTGCGCACTTAAAAGCTGAATGGCTTGTCCTCCATCTAATATTCGAGTGCCTGCAAATTCCTCAGCGCACTTTGAATGATGGTAGATGTATCGCCTCAAAATGCCGGGCATCATCGTGCTTGATTTGAGCCCCCCAGCTTTGAATTGCTCTTCGATTGTAACCAACCAGGCCCGCAGTTGTTGGCTGTGATCGTGAGGTTCGAGCAACTTGAAGAGAAGATCGCGTCGCTGGAGAGCAATGGCCGCAACAGCAGTAAACCTCCGTCCTCTGACCGGCACAATCACAGCAAACCGAAGAAACCCAGAGGCAAAAAGGGCAAGCGAAAGCACTGGCTTTGCGAAGCGACAGGTTTTCGACCTTCCAAAAAAGATTACTATTAAAGTCACCGCTCCGGTGCAGTATGGCGAACGCATCCAAACACCTTCACACTTACCAATTACTGCCCTGTGAGCGTCTCGGCGAGTTCTTTGGCGACGTCTTCGGCTGTTCGCTTTGTCCCAGAACCGTTTGCTCGATGCTCAAAAAGGGCGGTGCTCGCGCCGGGCCCATTTACGAAGCGATCAAGTCAACTATTATCCAATCCGTATTCCTACATTGCGATGAAACGGGCTTGAGCATTAGCGGAAAACTCCACTGGTTGCACACCGCGTCTACGCCCGAACTGGTCTACCTTCAAACAGATTAACACCGTGGTGAGGTCGCGCTGTGCGCCATGGGTATTCTGGAAGGATTCGAAGGCTGGGTGGTTCACGAACTTCCTCTCTGCGTATTATCGTCTCGACGGGCTCAAGCACGTCCTGTGCAACGCGCACCTGTTCCGTGATTTCATCTATGTGCACGAAGACCATGGACAACCGTGGGCTGCAGACATGATGGCGCTGCTTCTGGAGGCAAAAAGCTTAAACTCAGATAAAGACCGCGAGCTGTCTGGTGGTCGAACCATCGGGCCCAAGACACTTAAGCGCCTGCACGAACGCTACGTGGAAATTCTCGAGGCAGGCTACGCAATCAACCCCGAACCCGAGCGCGACCTACGCAGGATGAAAGTCAAACAGAAGATCAGTGGATGCTTCCGCAACCCCGATCACGGCAGAGCATTCGCCAATTTGCGCTCCATCATCACGTCCGCGAAAAAGCAGGCGATCAACGTGCTCGAAATTCTCACTTTGACCCTCAACGATCTCCAAAAACCTCAACAAGCACTCCTGGATGGTTACATATATATTCAATCAATCGGAATATCGGAATGATGGCATCGATCTTAGACTTTTAGCGCAGCATTCGATGCTGGCTATATGCGGAATTCGCAGTGGCTTGAAATTCTATGGAGAGATGCTACCTTTGAGATCAGCTACCATGGAGATCATCCCTGGTATAAAGGAGGTTCGAGATTAGATAATCTGTTCATCCTGTGTCAGTGATATGATTACGGTAGAAATTGCCCCGCCAGTACTGAGTAATGAACATAACCTACTGAGTGAGATCGGTTTATTCGTTCAACGCAAATCCCCCTCGACTGCCGCCAGCGCAAGCGATCCCTCAGGAGCGAAGCGATGAGGACCGCGCTTTACAAGTAGGGTCTGGATGTTGAATAATGGATGAAGGTCATCTGTAACTCGCTAAGGGGTAGCATCCATTAAATTCCCGGAAGAACCACGCAGGCTTAGAATGCCAGAAAACGACCCAAAACCAACCTCCACCGCCGATTCAGGCCAGCCCCTACTTTGTGAAGCTGGCGGAGGGCGAAATGCTCAAAATGCCCCCTTGGATAAATACTCCCAGTCTGAGCAGGCGGAGTCGCGGATAGAGAAAACCGGCAGGCACTTAGTGCCAGTGGATTTACTGACGAGACAACGCCTCGATACCGCACTCAAAGAGATTGACCACCTCCGGGCCGCGCTCGACGCACACGCGATCGTGGCCATAACCGACTTGAGTGGAAAGATAACTTTTGTTAACGACAAGTTCTGCGCTCTCTCCCAATACTCCCGCGAGGAATTAATCGGGCAGGATCATAGGATCATCAATTCCGGTTTTCATTCCAAGGAGTTCATCCGGGATCTTTGGACCACCATTGCGAATGGAAAGGTCTGGCACGGTGAAATCAGAAACAGGGCCAGGGATGGTTCGATTTACTGGGTGGATACCACCATTGTGCCTTTCTCTGGGGCGGACAGCAAGCCACAACGATATTTTGCCATCCGCATGGACATCACCCCGCTCAAGCAGCGTGAGATGGAACTGGCCCGGATGTCCCGGCTTTACGATGCCTTGAGCCATGTCAATCAGGCTATCGTGCGGATGCCAAACCGCGACGAGTTGTTTCGGAAAATCTGCCAGGTGCTGGTGGACCAGGGCAAATACAAAATGGCATGGATCGGGTGGCGCAACGAGGAAGCTCATCAGCTCGTGCCCGTGGCTGAGTGCGGCGATGAGCACGGCTCTCTAAAGGGCCTCAAGATTAACACCGATACCCGGGCGGAGGGACTGGGGCCAACCGGCACGGCGTTCCGTGAACAGCGAACCTTCGTATGCAACGAAATTCCCAGTGACACGGCCACGCTGCCGTGTCGGGATGAGGCAGTGCGTCGCGGCTGGCGCGCCCTGGCTGCTTTTCCTATACGGATGCAGGGCGAGGTTTGTGGCACAATCACCGTTTATTCGGATGAGTTGGGATTTTTTCAGGATAAGGAAATCGCGCTGCTCGAGGAGGCGGCCGGTGATGTGTCGTTCGCGTTGGATAATTTTGCGCGAGAAGAGGCCCGCCGCTGGGCGGAGGAGGCCAACGTGCGTGCTCTCCAACGTCTGACAGAAGCCCAGCGTATCGGGAAGATCGGGGACTGGGAACTCGACCTCGCCACGGGCGAGATTACCTGGTCGCCAGAAACTTTCCGTGTTCTCGGGCGCGATCCCAGCTTGGGGCCACCGCGAGGTTTTGACGAGAGCGCCACGTTCTACGAGCCGGCCAGCGCAGCGCTGATGGCGGAAAAGATTGCAGCGGTGATCGCCTCGGGCGAAGCCGAGGAGTTTGAGCTGACGGCGATCCGACCGGACGGACGGCGGGTGACGCTGCGAGCAATGGCGGTGCCCCGCAAAGATGGAACTGGCAACGTGGTGGGCCTCAATGGGACTTTGCAGGACGTCTCGGCCCGCAAGGAGGCCGAGGTGGCGACTGCCCGGCTGGCCACGATTGTGATCTCATCGGACGACGCCATCATCGGCAAGGATTTGTCGGGGATCGTCACGGATTGGAATGTGGGCGCGGAGCGGCTTTTCGGTTTTTCGGCGCAGGAGATGATCGGCCGGTCGATTCTGCGGATCATTCCGCCGGATCGTCACGGAGAGGAGGAGGTGATTCTTGCGCAAATCGCACGCGGCGAAACGGTGCAACGCTTTGAAACGGTGCGGCGCCGAAAGGATGGGACGCCCATCGATATCTCGGTGACGGTCTCCGCGATCAAGGATGAGGCCGGGAGGATCGTGGGTGCCTCCAAGATGGCACGCGACATCACCGAACGGAAACGGGCGGAGGCCGAACGAAACACGCTAGACGTCCAGCGCAAGCTTGCCTTGAACGCCGCAGGCCTCGGCTGGTGGCATTTCGACTTGGTCACGCGCATCAACACTTTCGACGACCGCTCTAGGGAAATCTTCGGATTTGATGGCGATGAGGGCTCGGAGGAGAAAATGATCGATCTCGTGGAGGCAATGGATTTGCCCATGGTCCGGGCCGCCGTCGAGGCTGCGCTTGATCCGGTTGAACCCAGGCCTGGGGCTGTGGAATTCAGAATCCGGTGCCAGGACGGCTCGGTGCGCTGGGTTGAAATGCACGGCTTGACTGAATTTTCGGGCCCAGGCGACGCCGGACGTGCCATCAGTCTCGCCGGCACGGTAGCGAATATCACGGAACGCAAGCAGGCCGAAGTGGCGCTGAGTGAGAGCGAGGAGCGGTTCCGGACGATGGCCAACTCCATGTCGCAACTCGCGTGGATCACCAACGCTGATGGATACAGAACCTGGTATAACCAGCGTTGGTATGAATACACCGGCACGAGGCCGGAAGAGATGGAGGGCTGGGGCTGGCAGAGCGTGCATGATCCCGCGTTGCTCCCGCAGGTCATGAAAGCCTGGCAAGAGGCGATAGCAGTTGGCCATCCGTTTGAAATGGAATTTCCTTTGCGCGGGGCGGACGGGCAGTTCCGCGATTTCCTGACACGTGGACTTCCGTTTAAAAATGCCGAAGGGAAAGTGATGCAATGGTTCGGCACCAACACGGACGTGGGGACGCTCAAGGAAGCGGAGCAAAAAATTCTCAATCTCAACGCCGAGCTGGAGCAACGGGTCGTCGAACGCACGGCGCAACTCGAAGCTGCCAACAAGGAACTGGAATCGTTTTCGTATTCCGTCTCCCATGATCTGCGCGCGCCGTTGCGGGCAGTGAACGGTTTCGCAAAAATCGTAATGAATACCTACGGAGCTCAGATACCCGCCGAGGCCCATGAATTCCTTGAGGATATCCGTGCCGCCGGCGAGCAGATGGGAGACCTGATAGACGATCTGCTGGACTTTTCCCGTCTGGGCCGTAAGGCCTTGAAACCGCAGCTGGTCGACACGGATAAACTCGTCCGGACGGTACTGGATGAACTCGCCCCGCAACGCGCTGAGCGCCCGTTTGAAATCAGCATCGGCCCGCTGCCTGCCTGTCAGGGTGACCCGGCGCTGCTCAAGCAGGCCTGGGTCAATCTCATTGCCAACGCTATCAAATACACCCGCGGCCGCAGTCCGGCTGTGATCGAGATCAGCTGTGAGCGGAACGAGGTGGAGATTGTCTACGTCGTGCGCGACAATGGTGCTGGCTTCGATATGCGTTACGTGAATAAATTATTCGGAGTCTTCCAACGGTTACACCGGGCCGAGGATTTCGAGGGCACCGGCGTGGGATTGGCCATCGTGCAACGCATCGTCCACCGGCATGGCGGGCGGGTTTGGGCGGAAGCGGAGCCCGGCCAGGGCGCGACTTTCCGATTCACAGTAACGAAGGAAAACTCATTATGAATCAAATCGAAATTTTGCTGGTGGAGGACAATCCCGCTGATCTCAAAATGACGCTGCACGCATTGCACAGCGGTAAGGTAGCCAACCACATCCATGTCGCCCGCGACGGCGAGGAGGCTTTGGATTTCCTTTTTTGCGAAGGCGCTTATGCCACGCGAAACATGAACGACGGCCCGAAGGTAATTATGCTCGACCTGAAACTGCCGAAGGTTGACGGACTTGAAGTGCTGGCCCGCATCAAGGCCGATCCCCGCACCAAAAAGATTCCCGTGGTCATCATGACCTCCTCCAAGGAACAGAGCGATCTGGCGAGCAGTTATGATCTTGGGGTCAACAGCTACATCGTCAAACCTGTGAATTTTGAAGCCTTCGCCAAAGCCGTTCAGGACTTGGGAATGTATTGGCTGCTGCTCAACGAACCACCCACCCCGGAACAGTAATGAACAAGCCGCTGAATATTTTATTCGTTGAGGACAACCCCGCAGACACCAAAATGATGTTGGCTCAATTGCGTACCGACGGTTTTGATCCGACATGGAAACGGATCGAGACGGAAGCTGATTTTCTGGCCGAGATCAGGAATTCACCGGACATCATTCTGTCTGATTATTCCATGCCGCAATTCAGCGGGTTGCGGGCGGCGGAGCTCCTGCGGGAAAGCGGTCTGGAAATTCCTTTCATTCTGATTTCTGGAACCGTGGGGGAAGATGTGGCCGTGGATGCCATGAAGCACGGTGCGACCGATTACCTCCTCAAAGATAGGATCGTTCGGCTCGGCAGCGCGGTGGAACGGGCCTTGCGCGAGACCCGGGCTCACAGCGAGCGCAAGCAGGCGGGAACGGAACTTCGCTGGAAGACCGCACTTCTACAGGCACAGTTGCATTCCTCCCTCGACGGTATTCTGGTGGTGGATAGTCAGGGCAAAAAAATCCTCCAAAATCAGCGCATGAACGATCTCTGGAAGATTCCGCCCGAAATCGCCGTAGACAGTAACGATGCGGTTCAAATTGAATTCGTCACCCAGCGGACGAAGGATCCCCGGCAGTTTGTGGATAAGATTGCCCATCTTTATTCCCATCCTGATGAAATCAGTCGCGATGAAATCGAGTTGATTGACGGAACAGTGCTGGATCGCTATTCCGCGCCAGTCCTTGATCAGGCCGGGATTAACTATGGAAGAATCTGGTCTTTCCGCGACATCACCGAACGCAGGAAGATGCAGGAATCCCACGCGCGCTTGGCGATGTCCGTCGAACAGGCAACCGAGTGCGTGATAATCACCGACACGAGCGGCGCGATCCTCTACGTCAACCCGGCGTTTGAGAAGTCTAGCGGCTACACGGTCGCCGAGGCGCTCGGAAAAAATCCCAGCATTCTCAAGAGCGACAAGCACGATGCCGAATTTTACCGACAGATGTGGAGCACTATCGAGCGGGGCGAAGTCTGGCGGGGCCACATGGTCAACCGCCGTAAGGATGGTACATTATACGAAGAGGAGGCCACCATCTCAGCGCTGCGGGATGCTGCGGGGGAGGTGATTAACTACGTTGCTGTGAAGCAGGACGTGACGAGGGAAAGGCAGCTGGAAGCTCAATTCCGTCAGTCGCAGAAAATGGAAGGCATTGGCCAGCTGGCAGGCGGCGTGGCGCATGATTTTAACAATATACTCGCCGCGATCATGATGCAGGCCGAACTCACCGGAATGGATGAGAATATTTCCCAGGAAGTGCGGGAAGGCCTGTTGGAAATCAAAGGCGCGGCCGACCGCGCGGCCAATCTCACGCGCCAACTCCTGCTCTTCAGCCGAAAGGAGGTCATGCAGTCGCGCCAGTTGGATCTGAACGACCTCGTGACCAGTCTCGCCAAAATGCTCCAGCGCATCATCCGGGAGGATGTGCAGCTGCGATTGCACCTTCATTCCGCCCCCCTGTTGACCGTTGCTGATGCCGGCATGCTTGACCAACTGTTAATGAACTTGGCCGTCAATGCCCGGGACGCCATGCCCAGGGGGGGCGAGCTCATCATCGAAACCGCTGAGAAAGCCATAATCGCCGGCCATGCGGACTTGGATATGGACGCATTACCGGGACGTTACGTTTGGTTGAGCGTCAGCGACACGGGCGGCGGCATTCCGCCTGAAATCCAGTCCCGGATGTTCGAGCCGTTCTTCACCACCAAGGAGGTCGGCAAAGGTACGGGCCTCGGACTGGCCACGGTTTTCGGCATCGTCAAGCAACACAAGGGCTGGATCAAAGTTGACAGCGAAGTCGGCGTAGGCACAACTTTTCAGGTTTTTCTCCCCGCCAGCGCTGAGCCCGCCGATGCGGTTTTGGAGGATGAGAAGCCTCTAACCAAAGCGCTCCGCGGTTCGGAAACCATCCTGGTGGCCGAGGATGACGAACCGGTGCGGATGTTGACGCGCGTTGTGCTAGAGCGGCACGGCTATCACGTGTTGGAAGCTGCCGATGGTGTCGAGGCACAACAGGTCTGGAACGAACACCGGGGACAAATTGCCTTGTTGTTGACCGATCTCATCATGCCTGGTGGCGTGGATGGCCGCGAGTTAGCGTTGCGACTGCAAACGGAAAACCCGAACTTGAGAGTGATCTTCACCAGCGGCTACAGCGCGGAAATCGCCGGGCGTGAACTCAAGATGAAAGCAGGTCAGAACTTTGTGCAAAAACCCTGCCCGCCGGGCCAGCTTCTGGAAGCGGTGCGGCATTGCCTAGATCGACGCACGGCGGTGTAATTATACTGTTAGTTATAGAATAAGGCTATTCATCTTGCTATCATAATTCTAATTCTTTCAATTTGTAGCCATGCATTGGAAATCTTCGGTCTTGCATTATTGATTGTGGTTCACAGGCATCCCATCAATGTCGTTGAATTAAGGATCT
>JAGROY010000387.1 GCA_020439995.1 Verrucomicrobiia bacterium | reverse complement strand
AACATCCGTGCGGTTACGAGCCTGTGGACAATCTACTTGCCAACACCTAGAGATCAGTCTTCCAACCTCGCCCTGATTAGCGGAGTCTCCGATCGCGTCGGCTTCTAGAATGTTCAGCGTCTTCTCATACTCCGATACTTCTGGCCAATCTTGTTTATTGTTTAGATTAGAAGTGGCCGTAGTGCTGTAGGAGAAGGCGCGATACTGCGTAGTGCGTTCCAATTGTCAGGCCCCTGCTCGGACTCAGTCGACAAGACTTCCTTGTGACTGTGACCATAGATTTAGAATCGGCGCACTCTTGATGCGTCTAGCACAGTCGCACGATCTGATTCATTGAGCGACGAGTCTGACAGAATTGCCTCCACGCCCTCCATCATGCGCATAGAAAACTGCTGACCGACGCGTTCTGCCGCTTTCTGGCGTTCCGTGTCATCGGTGATGGCAGCGACCCATTCGATCGCCGCGGAAGGATCCTGGTTGGCAACAGTCTGCGCGAAGCGGCCAATCGCTTTGTCGGCCTGTGCACCATAATCTTCTATCATTTTACCAAGCCATTCACCGGCGGCGTTTGCCTCCCAATCCGCCCAGTCCCGGGCAATCTCGGCGAGGCGGTCCGCACGATTGCTATCGTCGGAGCGTTCTAACAACCACGCAGCGGCCTCTTTTGGCGATTGTGAGAACCAACCTTCAGCAATTTCCTCCTCCAATGGGGCGCGGAGCCCGGCATCGAGATTCTGTGCTTCCATCCATTCGATAGCTTTGACATAAGCCCCAGAACGAGCCATGCTATCGACGATGGCCTTCCTGGCTTCCGCTAGAGCTGACGTATCACCGGAGGCCTCAACGAGAGCAAGAACTTGATCGCGACGCTGCTCGTCACCGTAGCCAATCAAACCGCGCAAGGCGTAGTCCGCATCATCCCCATTCAGGTGATGATATGCGGTGAATGCCGCTTCAAGATCCTGCCTTGCCCAAGAGGAGAAGATTCCAGATAGCTGAAACTCGGTGCTGTTATCGTAGTCTTTGTTGAGTGGTGAATAGTGCTTCTGCCAAGCAGCATAAGCTGAGGCTGGGGCAGCTTCAGCGAAATGGTTCATGGGCATCCGTGTTCGATCGAGGAATACTTGACGATCGTTCCCGAATGCCTCAGCGCAAGCTGCTACAGCCTTTGCCGGATCAAGTCTCGCCCAGCGATCGAGAATGAAATCGATCAACCGGTCTCGGCTCGACGTTCGCGGAGATGCCATGGCCTTGGCAAAGGCTGTGGGGAGTTGAGATGGCTCCAGATCTTCCACCAGTTTGAATGCTTTCGCTTCGCCAACCCCCATACCTCCCCCAAATCGAATGGCACCTATGGCATCGTCGATAGTAGCTCCTATCATATTCTTGTATGCGCGTGTTAGCTTCAGTTTGCTTGCACCTTCCGGGTTTGTCGTCATCTCAACCGTCCGTCGTGCACTTGCCTGAAGCACTTTCCCGCTAGGAGACCATGACTTCCATCCTAACGCGAACGTTACCAGGAGGACGATCACGATAGCGGCAGCTAACAGAGCCCATCTGGAAACACGATACGCTCCTGTGACGATTCTACGAATGATGAGAGACATGTTATTGAGCTCCTTTTGATTGGCGTTTTGCGATCTCTTGAGCAATGGCATCGGCCAGATCATCGCACATGTCCTCTGGTGCCCCGGTTAGAAACCAGGCACCTATCTCTAACATGTCGTCTGGACTGTAGCGAAACCATTCTTCAGCAACTTCACTTTTGGCCATGAGCCGGGTCTTCGCGTTCTCCATGGGAATTGAATCGATCCATACCGCAGCAGCATGCGGCTCTTCCTCCGCCCATTTTCCAGCGATCTCTGCAACCAGCTTTGAGCGGATCGAACTCATCTCCATTTCGGAAATCGCATCCACAATGGGTTTGGGATCAAGGGACTGCTTCACGGCATCAGCAATTCCAAAAACAACTAGGCTCGCATCGCAGCGACTGATAAGGAGCCTGCGTATGCAGCCTTTGTTGAACAACCCGCGGTAGATCTACGCGGCGCTTTGGAAGCGGAATGGGAGAGCGGTTTTCCCGTATGTATTTTCCATTCGGGCCCGACTCTCACGTAAACCTTTTTCTCCGTTCCTGTTAGAGCCGGCAACCATCGGCTTTCGGCTTTGTAAGGGAGAATGGTCCTCGTTTTGAGGTTCCCAATGCCTATGAATGACCGAATTTGCCGGGGTATCCGCGTTTTTTAGGTTTCTTTCGCCTTTCAAGGCAAGGCTCCGCTTGACCGGGCTTTCAATGGCGTTCGGCGAGTTTCTCTCCATCACGGTCCTGGCGGTTTTCATATTCATGTTTGGACCGGTTTGGGGTTTAAAGGGTATTTCCTTGCTCGCGGACTAGGTGGTGGGCGACCGTGTTTCTCAAGCATCTCCTTCAAAACCACTTCCCGATTCCACAGTGAATCGATTAATCGATTAAAGCCCCGGTCTGGCTTGAAAGTGTCCGTAAACACCAAGGTGCCTTCGCAATGAGAGCATCGGCGTTCTTCTTGCGGCGGCGGCTCATTGGCTTCGATAAAGATGGGTGTCCGCGTTAAGTTTTGTAAGGTGATTAAACGTCCCCGTTGGCGGCTATGCAAATAACCGTAATAACGGAGTCGATGAAATTTCGCGGGAAAGACGTGTTGCATGTAGCGACTGATAAACGCGACACCAGAGACGGTTTCCTCGCATTCCAGATTATCCTGCGCCCGGTCAAGGTAACGAAAGGTGACGGTGCCTTTTTTCTCATCGATCGCCAAGATACGGCTATTGCCAATCGCCGTTTTACGCACATATCGCCCCAGGTATTTAACCGCATTTTGACCATCGCCAAAGGCTTGAATATTCACACGCCAATCTTTGGTCCAGACTTCAGGAGGACAATCATCCATAAGCCCCTGTGCCTTGATCATCGCTTGAAACGCTCGCACATAGGCGTCACGCAGACTTTCCCAATCCATCAAATAATCCTCACGCTTCAAAATGGCCAGCGTGCCGTCCTCCCGCAAACCAATGCCTGGAACGACATAATGGATATGGGGATGAAACAATAAACGTTGAGTCCAGGTATGCATAACCCCAAAGAACCCCACGCCCTCGGTGTCCAGGACGTGGGGCTGCGCCAATTGCTCTTTTAAACACTGTGAAGTGAGGGCAAAAAGAGCGTTATAAAGACGATCCGCATCGCGTCGCATCAGCGAACGCAATTCGCTGGGCACGGTGAAAGTGACCATGAAATAGGGTGCCTGGATCAGGCGATCCAATTGATTGGCAATCCACACTTGCGTATCGGCGCTCCCACACTGGGCGCAAGCACTGTGGCCTCAGCGATAACCTAAATAACGCTTTCGATGACATTCTTCACAGGTATAAACTTCGCCCCCCATCGCGTTCGTCCTGCATTGGAGGATATTCGACAACGCGCGACGTTGGTTCAAAGTCATGACATCCCCATAACGATCGATATAAGCCGGCGCAAAGAACCGGATCACATCGGTGACGGAAGGAGACTCGACTTTAGACTGGGGAACGTGATTCAGCGAAGAGCACATAAACGCTCAAAAAGCAGAAGAACGCTTAAGCCTGACCAGCTTCGCGATATTCGCGCAGAGACTTCGTGATATTGGTGGTCATCGTTTCCAAAGCCCCGAGAGCTTCAGATTCAGCTTCTGGCGTGTAATGCGTATAAATGGTGGTCGTATTGATATTCGTATGCCCGAGTAAACGTTGGACATGGCGAATAGAGACGCCATCTTCGATAAGGTGAGTGGCAAAAGAATGACGCAAAGAATGAGCCGTGGCTTGCTCCGAAATGCCAGCATCACGCCGTGCGCGAACGATCACTTGTTGCAGAGACTGACCAGCGAGAAAGTTTTTGGAATGACGCATCCGCGCCATCACCGAATCGGAATCCATGGGGCCGCGCCCTGGAGCGGGAAAGAGCCAATTTGGATTCTCGTGATTATTCCAATAACGTTGAAGCTCGCGCTGCATGGCAGGACAAAGTGGGATGGAACGATCGCGGTTTCCCTTGCCGCAGCGGATGAAAAGGCGATTCTCCGAAGGCGATAAATCAGCTGGTGTGAGCGTGAGAGCTTCTTCCAAACGGAGGCCACAAACATAAAGCAGTTTAATAGGGGTGAGAAAGCGGCCTTTGCGAATAGCAGCGAGCAAACGAGCGATATCAACCCGTGAAAGAACTGTAGGCAAATAAGGGCGATCTTTGGCTTGGGTCATATCAAAGATCTGCCAATCACGCGGCTCACGACCATCGATGTAAAAAGCCTTACCTGCGGCGAGAAACGCGCGAATGGTTTTGGGAGCCCAATTTTTGGTGGTTTTAAGATAAAGAATGTAAGTGCGAATATCGTCTTCAGAAAGCAAGTCCGGATCGGCTTGGTCGAAATGGTCCGAAAGGAGTCGAATTTGGCGATAATAAGAATGGCAGGATCGGTCGCCCAAGCCTCTTAAAGTCAAATCCTGAGCAAAGCGTAACAAAGAATCGAAGCGATGTTCTTCATAGAAGATCGGATTGCGGTGAAGGTTCTTTGGGAGGGACTTCGAGGCCGAAACCGGCGTTGACGGGTTAGAATCAGATGGTATATTAGTCATTGTGAGAGAGTATCCCAAAACGCCCACCTTCCGAGAATCCCAAAATGTCACCCGCCACGTTGGACGAGCGGGTTAGTTCAACAATGCGCCGCGCTCATCCTCTACTGACACATTCTCTAGTGCTTTCATCGCACCTTTCGGATCGCTCTCGGCCCAACCCAGGAAAACGCGCTTCGAGAGCCACCTGAATGAAGTAAGTTGCATGCCCGAATCGTCCGAAACCGCTTTGCTTTGATACCATTGATACGCCTTCTCCGGCTCGTGTTTGCTCCACGATTCGAGCACATTCTGAAACGCAACGCCACGCTTCTCGTCCAAGTTTTGCTCGACCCAATGAATGGCCGCATCGCCATCGACCGAGGCCCAGAGTCCAGCAAGCAACGCACCAATGCGCTCGAACACTTTATCGTCGGCACGTTGCGTTTCGAGATGGGAGATCGCATCTTCATAGTCGAGTGGATCGAGTTGGTTGAGTGCAAGCAATGCCATGTAATGAGCTGACGTGGAGGCCGACCCGTCGCGGTATCCCGATGCCGCCTCATCGAGAATCTGTTCCACCGTTCGCTTCACACTCTGAACCGGAGCTGTTGCTTCGAGCGCGGTCAATTTCTCAGCGAATTCCTGTCGGTAAAGCGCCTGATGTTCTGACTGATCGATGAGTGCTTCACCAAAGCTTGCAGCCGTTTGACGCCCGGCAAAGAAGGAGCTCGCGACCAGGAGCAGTCCGATTGTAGTGATGATGCTAGTTTGCGTTTTCATAAAACAGAATAATTTGATGGCGCACGGAGAACTGAGAGAAAGCGACGTGAGCGCACTTGCGGTCACTGACTCCACCATTGCTGCGGCGGCTTCGGTGTGATTCAGGGCCAGTGGCAGACCTGCAAACAAGGTGGATGTCGTAACCGCAGTGCGACGCCTCTTGCCTAGCAGCCTCGCCAATTGATCGACCGCACGGGACACCTGCTTTCGAGCGGCCTCTTCCGATTTTCCCAGACGCGAAGCTATTTCGGCAAACCGAAGCCCAGAGTGAAACCGTAGCATGATGGCATCCCGATCCTTAGCCGAGAGTGCCGCCATCGCCGAATCGAGATCTGGCAGAAGCTCGGCAAATCCATCGGTGCCTGGATTGGCCCTTTCAAAATCGGACGCTTCCTTGAACTCATTCATTGCTTTACGGCGTCGGTATTCTTTTCGATTGAAGTCGGCAGCCTCGATCGTGGCGACTCGGTGGATCCAGCCACCCAAAACAATATCCGATGGCAACGTGGCTGCTTTTCTAGCGAGAATAGAAAACGTGTTTTGCGCGATGTCCTTAGAGGCTTCAGGATTCCCGGTTTTGCGAAGAGCGATCCCAATCACCATGGGCAAGTAGCGTCTAACCAGTTCCTGAAATGCTAGACCATCTCGAGTCCTAGCAAATTCGGCGAGCAGTGTAACGTCGGTTGGCGAGGTTTCCATTCTTTCTCAAATACTACCGTTTCGGAGAGCCGGAACCGGACAATAATTTGTCACTGATTTGTTTTCGCGCCCATACTCGGCGTTAGCCGGCCGGGTGGGAAATCGCTTTGCCGCTTGGCACGTTCCTGATAGAAAGCCGTCAAAGCCGTCAATGGTATCGGACTTCGATTCAGCTCTGTCTCAACAACTTGCCTACTACCATGCACTGCGGCTGAGTATGATCAGTGGTGGTTGCGTCAGGGGCGCTTCGATCGCGGAGAGAATGAAAAGGATGCCATGAGTTCGGTAATCACACCGTTAGACTTTGACCGTCCAAAATTCGTTGAGGAAGTTATGATTCATGACATTTCCACGAATGCTTTGAATTGCGGTTTCGACCACGTCTTTCAGAGACTCAGACGCACCTTGAAGCACCGCTTGCAACGCGGGGAAAGCGTCTCAAAGAAGCGGGCCACGCGCAGCCCGTGCTGGGCGGGCACGCCAAACGGCAGGTTCGCGAGTTCTCCCTCTGGCCAAGCCGATGCCAATGCGGAGCCGGGGGATTACTACCAACGCCTGCAGTAGGCCGTCGGGCGCTACCCGGTGTGCAAGCGGCCGCAGTGGTTGAATTTCCTTTGCTCTAGCGCAGTTAGATTCGTCCTGTGGTGTGGATCAGCTTTCCGGGGGGCGGTCGCCGAACAATTCGTTCGAGGATCTCGCCGCTTATCAACCGGGCGGCTGCATCTCAACGGAGCGGCTGATGGGTGTTGCCATTCTCGCCTGCTGGCTCCCCGTGCGGCGTGCCGCCAAAGTCGATCCAATAGAAGCGTTGAGAATCGACTGAATTTTCAAACACTCTCGTTTGAACATGGCTGGTGCCATCGGCCTGGTGAATGACACGGTACTGCACGAGTGAACTTCGGCTCGACCCCCATCGTCACCCGGCAGCATCGCCATCCCGGAGGCTTTCCGCCTGCGTCCTCTTCGACAACACGACGAACAAGGCTGCGGAAGCCAGCGCCAACGTCCCCGGCAGCCATACCAAGGTCCAAGTCTGGAAGCCGAGACTCATGTGAATCAGCATTGCCTGAGCGGAGCCGACCTCCACCTCGGCCTCCTTCCATTCATTCTCCAAACGCGGCACCCATTTCACCACGAGGGTTCCCGCCAGGAGAACGGCAACCGCCAGGAACATGGCGATGCATGCAAAGAGTCGGGGCGTCTTCATCAGATCAATCGAAGGTGTTGTTTCTTTGGTCTTCCTGGCCGCCGGCCATCTCGCGCGACAAGCCTCCGCCCAAGCACCAATCAGACTGGGGGGTGTAATTTGGCGAATACAAGTTTATTTCTATATCGCTAGAAGGTGGATTCTCAACTCCCAGGCCGGACACACCGTGACCCGGCGGTCCTGCCAGGGAACAGGGCGCTACTGGTTCAAGCTCGCCTCGACGAGGCCCGTTCGCTCGACCGCGAACAGGTATAGCGTCGATTCCTCGAGCACCCGGTGCGCATCCAGACGGAGCAGCGCCGTTTCCAGCTCCGGAAGCTTAAAGCGCAGCACCAGGTCGGTCCGGCGGATCAGAAAGCTGGACGGCCCTCCGTTCCTGCCGAAGCCCTCGCGGAGACTGGCGGTACCGTAGGCGGTGCGGCTCGGTTCGTGGAAGAGAACACCCCACACCTCCGGCGGCTCCGCGCTCGAGAGTCGACGTTCGCGAATCTGCGGGTCGCCCTCCGGCTGCACCCAATGGAGACGCACATCGACCGCCCCGGCCGATGGCACGGACGCCGATTTCAGTTCCAGCTTCCCAAACGGCGCATCGAGCCGTCGCGGCCTGATGGGTTTCACCGGTCCGATGCCATGAAACCGAAACCGCTCACCGCTCAGGCGGGCCTCCAGACCGGGATCCTCAAACTGTTCCGGATCTGGAAGCGAGATCCACGGTCCGGGTCGTCCCGGCCCCGGGTCGCTCGGAACCCAAACGTTGTGCTCGGGCACCTGTTCCCGCACCTGGGCCCACACCCGCTCCAAGTCCATCACCGCGGCAAACTCGCGATGC
>JAGROY010000060.1 GCA_020439995.1 Verrucomicrobiia bacterium | reverse complement strand
TGTCTATGTTCAGCTTCATGCCGCTGATGGTGATGCGGCCACTCTGCAGGGGAAACACTGCGTTCAAGTGCAGCAGTAACGTTGTCTTGCCTGCTCCATTACACCCAAGGATCGCGACCTTTGACTGCGCCGGTATCGCGAGGCAAATGCCATGGAGCGCATCCGCTTTGCCGCCGGGATAGCGGAAGCTTACGTTTTCGATCTGGATGGATGGCGGTTCGACCATAGGCAGTGAACCGCCAGCATGGCATCGAGCGTACCGTGCGACAACCTGAGAAGCAGCCCGGTGTTGCGTGCGGAGAAACAGCAGTGATACCATATTCGCCGCAGCGGACACCAGCCAGACGCCGGGGTGGACGATGCGCGACTTGAGCGCCTGTCGCATGGTTGTCACTTCTCTGCCGAGGATGGCGAGATTGCGATACGTCGAGCGGAGGATCTCGACCAGCCAGGCTGGAGATCGCAGCGCGGCCATGGCGGGAAAAAGTCGATGCGGCGGCAGCTTCCAGGTGAGCAGTGCCAACCAGAGCATGATTCCCAGCAACTTGAGCGACGATGCAACTCCCCGGTGAATCCCGCTTCCACTAACAGAAATGCCAAGTACGCTGATGCGGGAACCCTGGCCGATGAGTGGCAGCAAAATCAACGCAGCCAGGATGCCGGGAGCGATCAGCACTGCGCGGGACAGGACATGGGATGCGGGAACTTTGACTCCGGCTACTGCGACGCCCGACAGAACCAGGAGCAGGGCGTGCCAGACGATCGATGTCGAAAGCGGAAGCAATGCAATGATGAGAATGACGACCAGGCATGCCGCGAACAGACCGGCGTCCCAGTTTCTTGCTGGTCGATCGGAAACTGCTGTGGTGGAGGCAGAATTCATTTGCGATGACCGAGCTGTTGCAACGCAAATTCAAGCCCGTCCGGCAAGCGGCTGGACAGCGGCGCAAGCAACAGAAGCAAGGCTGCGATCAGGAGAAGCTTCCGCCAGGGGCTTGAGAAAAATCTTCGCATGAGGAGGATTGATGACGGGTGAGGAAGCGAGCGATCAACAGTGTTGCTCCACCTTCGGCAAGGCCGATGACGGCATGCACTCCGAACATCAGCAGCAGGATGGGCTTCAATTCCGCCTGGCCGGAAAGCCACAACTGCATGGCAGCCATGAGCGCGGCAATCACACTCGCCGTCCAGCCGCCAAGGAAAGCACCGATCGCACAGCGCTTGTTCCAACCAGTGGTGGTGTTCCCTTTGAACAGGCGAAAAATGAGATAGCCAACGCCGGGCCCAACGATGCCGAGGTTGAGGATGTTCGCACCGAGAGCAGCGATGCCACCATCTTGAAACACCAGCGCCTGAATCATGAGGACTGCGGTCATCACAAGCACGCTCACTCGCCAGCCTAACAGAATCGCCACGAGGACGCCGCCGATAATGTGACCGGAAACGGATGAGGCCACTGGGAAATTGACCATTTGCGCCGCGAGCACGAACGCCGCACTGGCGCCCACCATGGGCGATGCCAACTCCCTGGGTTGCGTCGTCCGTGCCGCCATGGTTACAACACCTGCGCTGATCACGGCTGTGGCAGCGAGAACGGGGGCTTCGAGAAATCCATCGGCGATGTGCATCGTGGTGGTGTTAGAGTTTTCGCGGATTGGTGGTGAGGAACGGCAAAGCCGCTGACATGCAGTCGCGAATCGCGGTGAGCGCGCGTCGCAATGGGATACTGGAGTCGGCGATCACTTTCACCGCGATCGCTTCTGGTGACAGCCGAGTGACGCCGATCAGACGTTGAGTGTCCGAGAGATTTTCCAGTTCCTGGAAATCATCGGCAGTGAGACTGCCCGTCTCGGGCGCGACGATCCAGACGCAGCCGTAGTAGATGTTCTCCCAGTGCGGCGGCCGTGCGAACATCCAGGGAATCGTTTCCGGCGTGATCTCGGCGCGCTCGATCACCAGCGGGCGATCTTTGTGGATCAAACGAAAGCGCCAGTCGAGTTTCTCATAGGCATAGGCTTCGCCGGAAGCGGTTCGCCCGGGTGCCAGCATCTCGGCAAGGAAGGCGCGCCCACCTTGCGCCACATGCACCACGGTGCTCTGCACCAGGCTGGCACCGCGATGCGGAATAATGAGTTCCGGATAGATCTCGAGCCATCCACCTTCACTGACGTGGAACGTCTGATTCAACACCGCGTCTGCCCCGGTGCGCGGATGCACGCGGCTGGCACCTTGATTGGTGAACATCAGTGCAGCGTTCTCTTTGATCTGCACCTGACTGGTCAGCTGATCGCCAGAGAACAGTCCGGCGGTCGGGCTTGCCACCTGCAGCAGGAGCACGGAACCATTCCAGTAGGGCTTGCTGATGTGGAAGGGAACGGAGTGATAGAGATTGTCCAGACGCGTGCGACCATCGCGGTTCACCGCATCGGCAAAAAGGCGCCCGCGGATGGCATTGCCCGTTCTGTCGGTCACTTCAAGCATCATCACCGTCCAAGTCAGAGAACAGAACCTGCTTGTGAAACCACTCGACGAGTTCGTCGACCCCATCGCCGGTACGAAAATCTGTAAACAGCCACGCACGCTCGGGTCGAATGCGGGTGGTATCGCTGCGCATCGTTTCCAGATTCACGTCGACGTAAGGTGCGAGGCTCACCTTGTTGATGATCAAAAGATCGCTGTAGGCAATCGCCGGCCCGCCCTTGCGCGGGATGTCTTCGCCTTCGGTCACATCGATGACGTAGATGAAAACGTCGACCAGCTCCGGTGAAAATGTCGCGGTCAGATTGTCGCCACCACTTTCGACCAGCACCAACTCAAGGCCCTCGTGCAATGCGCGCAAATCGCGGATGGCTTCGAGATTCATCGAGATGTCGTCGCGAATGGCGGTATGCGGACACCCGCCGGTTTCGACACCGACGATGCGATCCGGACTCAAGGCACCGCTTCGTTGCAATGCCATGGCGTCCTCGCGAGTGTAGATGTCGTTGGTGACAACCGCCATGTTGCACTGATCGCGAAAGTGCTCGCACAAGACGCGGGCGAGCGTTGTTTTACCAGATCCGACTGGGCCGCCAATTCCTACGCGGATGAAGGGTTTGGGATTCATGATATAAAAAGTCTCGCAGCGCAGCGCTCATGGCGCATGGAGGAAGTGTCGAGCAAGGGAGCGAACGATCCCACTTCATCGAGACCGATCGTCCTGGCGGTCGCGAGAATGGACTCCAGTGTCTGACCGCACTCCATTAGCATCTGCTGAATGGCGGTCTGGCCCAATCGCAAGAGTTTGATCGCCGCACTGAGCACCGCAGCAAACGCGCCATTTGCATAGGCTACCATGGCGTGATCGATCGGCGCTCCGAGGACGTGTGCCTCGATCCCGGCAACTACAGGTGCCTGCTGGCAGGGCAGCTCCAGCTTCGGAATATCAAAGTGAAGCGACCAGACCGACTGCAGCATTTCCAATCGCTGTCTGCCAACGCGGGTTGCTGCATCGCAGAGCTCAGACGGGGCACGACAGGCGGCAGAGAGATAGTCCAATTGCACCAGCTGGCCCGCATCATTTTCCGCAGCAGCGGTGTTCGCGTGCAGGAGAATCGGCAAGTCGATATGAGACAGCCCGTGCTTCACAGGGCCGAGCAGGCATGCCAACAGCGAGCCGCGATCGTGAACGCTTCCCGTTTGCACCATCCCTTCGAGCCCAAACGAATGGGCAAACCCGCCAACGGGATAAGCGCTGTCGTTGCACTGCAACAACGGCGCCAGCCAGGGCTCAAACCGTGGAGTGAGTGGCGCCGAAGAAGTGACTGTGGTCATATTCGAGTCCGGGGACATGTTGATGAGCAGGGTAGGCAGAATGCGGAGGCGGAGAAAAAATCTCCGTGATGGAGTCGAACGTCACATCCAGCTTATTGAGGATCCGGCGCAGTGCAGGGTCGTCGCCAACCAGCAGGTCGCGCTCGCGGATGTCCACCGGCTGGTGCAAATTGCCGATTTGCCAGGCAAGTTGCGCCGCATCGGGAGGCGTTTCCGGCAAGGGGATGCGCAGCACTTTCTCGGGCAGCTGACGCAGCTCGTAGCACTGAGTGTCTGTGGTGTGAACGCAGTCGCCGTGCTTGAGCGGCACCTCCAGAGAGAAGGCGAAGTCCCTGCCGTCCTCGGCCTTGCAGCGGAATCGGCATTTCTGCAATTGAAACCGGTCGACGTTGATGAATACACGCCTGCAGGTGGGATCCGCGTCGATGGCACTCTCCACAATCGGCATGACTAAAAGAGGAAGTAGCGCTGCGCCAATGGGATCACCGAAGCCGGCTCGCACACGAGTTCGCGACCGTCCGCCCTGACGAGATAGGTCTCAGGATCGATCTCGATTCTGGGCGTCGCTGAATTGAACAACATGTCTGCCTTGCCGATGCCGCGACAACTCGACACCGGCGACAGGCGCTTGTTTACCATGCATTTCAGGCCTTGCTCATACGCCACACGGCTCACAAAGGTGACGCAGGTGGTGAACAATGCGCGACCGTGGGCACCGAATTGCGGACGGTAATAAGTCGGCTGGGGAGTTGGAATTGAGGCATTCGGGTCGCCCATATTCGCCATGGCAATCATGCCACCTTTCAGCACCACTTCTGGCTTCACGCCAAAGAACGCTGGCTTGAACATTACGATGTCGGCGAGTTTGCCAATCCCTAACGAACCCACCTCATGCGTCATGCCATGCGTGATTGCCGGGTTGATCGTGTACTTTGCCACATAGCGCAGGGCCCTGAAGTTATCTGCCGGATGAGTGCCCTCGCCCTCCAGAGTGCCGAATTGGGTCTTCATTTTGTGCGCCGTTTGCCAGGTTCGGCAAATGACCTCGCCGACACGACCCATTGCCTGGCTGTCACTGGCAATCATCGAAATCGCTCCCAGATCGTGCAGAATATCTTCGGCGGCGATCGTTTGAGGCCGGATGCGAGACTCGGCAAAGGCTACATCCTCGGGAATCTTCGAGTCGAGGTGGTGGCAAACCATCAACATGTCGAGGTGCTCATCCAGCGTGTTCACTGTGAAGGGACGCGTGGGATTGGTCGAGGATGGCAGCACATTAGCTTCGCCACAGACCTTCATGATGTCCGGCGCGTGGCCACCACCAGCACCCTCGGAGTGATAGGTGTGAATCGTACGACCAGCGATTGCTTCCAGGGTGCGCTCGACGAAGCCTGATTCATTCAGAGTATCGGTGTGAATCGCAACCTGAACGTCGAGAACGTCAGCGACTCTCAAACACGAATCGATTGCAGCGGGAGTCGTGCCCCAGTCTTCGTGAAGTTTGAGGCCGATCGCGCCGGCCATCACTTGATTGCGCAGGGGATCGCCAGTGGAACAGTTGCCCTTGCCCAGGAATCCGAGATTCATCGGATAAGCGTCAGCCGCCTCCAGCATGCGGTGAATGTTCCAGATGCCCGGCGTGCATGTCGTTGCATTCGTGCCCGCCGCGGGCCCAGTGCCACCGCCCAGCATGGTCGTGACGCCACTTGCGAGTGCTTCCTCGATCTGCTGGGGACAAATAAAGTGAATGTGCGCGTCAATTCCCCCAGCCGTGGCAATGTTGCCTTCACCAGCAATCACCTCGGTCTCCGCGCCGACGATCATCGGGTGCAGCTTGCCGCTGGCGTCAGGAAATTGAGAGCCGATTCCATCCTGAATATCGGGATTGCCGGCATGGCCGATACCAACGATGCGGCCCTCACGAATGCCGATGTCCGCTTTGATGATACCAATTTCGGCATCGAGGATAAAGGCGTTGGTGATGACGACATCGAGCACTCCAGGCCCCGTAGCGCGTGCCGACTGGCCCATGCCATCCCGGATCGTTTTGCCGCCACCAAACTTGATCTCATTGCCGTAGCCCCCGCCTTCAGCGATCAAGTCGCGCTCGGGTTCGATGAAAAGTTCGGTATCTGCGAGCCGCACCCGGTCACCCACGGTTGGCCCGTAGGTTTCCGCATAGGCTCTGCGTTCCATTGAATAAGCCATGTCTAAAAAGCGTCAGCTAGTGGTTAAAGTTTGGCATTCACCTGTCCGTTCAGACCATGCACCTCTCGATTTCCAGCGAGAGCAACAAGGCTCACCTCCCGCTCATCCCCTGGCTCAAATCGCACAGCAGATCCCGACGGAACGTCCAACCTGAAACCGCGGGCCGCATCTCGATCGAACACGAGTGCAGTGTTCACCTCGAAGAAATGGAAATGGCTGCCGACTTGAACCGGTCGATCACCAGAGTTGGCAACCGCAATCGTCTTACTATCGAGATCTTTGTTCAGAATAAGTTCGCCGCTTTGGGTAATAACTTCTCCGGGTATCATCATACTCTTTGTTCTAACGGATAGGGTTATGCACGGTTACCAGCTTTGTGCCATCCGGGAAAGTTGCCTCGACCTGCACCTCATGAATCATTTCGGGTACGCCCTCCATCACATCTTCGCGCTTCAAAATGGTAGCGCCGAATGACATGAGATCCGCAACTGGTCGCCCGTCACGCGCACCCTCCATTACTTCGTCCGTGATGATAGCGATCGATTCAGGATAGTTCAGCTTCAGTCCACGGGACTTTCGTCTCCGCGCGACGTCTGCCGCCACTACGATCATCAGTTTGTCTCGTTCTCTAGGGGTTAGATGCATTTGCAGGAATTCAAAAGTTCCCTATAAAAGAGGCCTGCATCACCAGATGCAGGCCTCTACAACCAAGGGAACAAGGTTGGCTTAATCAGGAAAGCTGGTCTGACGAAGGCTGCGAAATTAGAAGCTGAGTCCAATACCGACGTTTCCGGTGAAAAAGCTCTCATCCGGATTGTTAGGGATCACGTCAGAGTTGGTGTAGTAGTAGGTCACTCCGGCGTTCAGAGCCCAGGATCCCATCGTGTCGCCCATGAAAGCGAGTGGGATGCTGGCGCCAACACCTGCTGAGGCATAGGCAAATCCTGCGTCGCCACCATGGAAGCCATCCGTTGCGAAAGCGACGTTTACAGGCAGGGAGAACTCAACGGCGCCAAGGCTGAAGCTGGGAAGCTCAATGCCCGCTACTGCTACGACCCCCAAATCACCGCCAGATGCGCCATCATCGACGCGACCGTGAATCGTCAGGCTGGGGCTCAATGGAGCATCAAAGCCGAGTCCAAGATCGACAATCCGCTCAGACTCTTCCGCATACATCCACTCCTGGTAAGTGAGTGAAATTTCAACCGGTCCGCCACCGTAACTGATTCCGGCCCAGACGTCTACCTCTTGCACATTCTTACCAATCGAAGAAACTGCCTTGTCGTTGATGTCCCACCAGGTTCCCAGTGTGAAGGTGAAATCGTTGCCTAGATCCCATGCCAGTTCGAGCGATGGATTGAAGAGTGCGTCTTCAAAGTCGTTTCCTCCACCCCAAATGTCCGCCCCGTAAGAGATGAAGTGCGTATTGACGTCGAGCGAAAGGCTGCCAGAGACGGAGCTTGATGGCTTCGTCTCGGCGAGAGGCAGCGGCGGAGATGGAAGCGTCGGCATCTCATCGCCAGCGAAACAAGGAAGAGCAGAGCCCGCAACCAGAACGGCAGCTGCGGCAGAGAGGTGATGTCTAAGCATAGGAGTGATTTGTAGTTATAGATGGTGATATTGTCTAAGAAACCTAGCGTCGTAATACCGCGCCGAAGATCCGTAGGGACTAGCAAAGCACTTCGCGTGCCAAGATGCGACGCAAGCAGAAGTCAAAATTACCAAAGGTACCTACCTACCTAAGGTTCCAAGGTTCCGAAAATTCTCCGGTCTCCAGTACGGACATCGAAGCGCGAGACGCTGGTGCCGCCCAGTGATAAGACGAGCGCTCGATTCGCATCGACCACTGAGGGATTGATGCTGCCAATTGTCGATGGATCGATTGCCAGCCCAAGGGGGCGATGCCGGTAGCTTTCGAGATCGAATTCGATGGATCGGCTGTAAACGGTGTCGCCAATGATAGACATGGTAATCTTTCCGGTATGTAGGTGAAGAACTCAAGCGTCGGCACTGGGCTTGTGAAATTCACAGCGGTGACTAGCCCACTTCTTTGAAGGCAGATGGCCCTGCCGGTAACGCCGTCCACAATAGCATCAATCAAATACTTAGAACTCTGCAAGCAGGAGAAGTCGCTGCCAGCGATAGACACACAAGGTTAGTGAGCGTAGCAAACTCTCTGTATGCAGCCCCACAAAAAACCGCGCGAGCCCATGAAGGCAGGACTCGCGCGGCGGACAGTTGTTAACAGTGGGTTGTGGGGATCTGTCCTGATCGTCCACTACTGGGGAGAGCCAGTTTCCTGCTGCATGCGCAGTCTCAGAAACTGAAAAGGAGACTCTCCGGCTGCCTGTTTCAGGCAAATGATCACTTCCTCCAGTCCGTTGCCGAGGTCGGTCACGCTGATCTGCTCGAAGAGATCCGGCGAGTCGACCCATTGATGCAAGTTTTCAGACGCTTCGACAAGTCCTGTCACGCCTTCCGCTGTCTTATTGCGTTGGAAGCAGATCGCCAGGTGTGACTTTCCATCTTTGCCGCCAATCCATTCAGGGCGTATCTCCGGTTGGTCGCGCTTCAGTGGATGAGTGCCAAAGTAGAACTCCTCGATGTCTCGCACTCCATCGCCGTCGAGGTCGCCGAAAGCTTCAGCGAGACCCTGGTGCACTGCATCATGGACGTCACCGATCAGGCCCGCGAGCCAGTTATCGAACGGCACTGGCTCGATGCCATCACCACGGACGAGGAAGAATGCGTGCGTGTGCTGTACTCCATTGACTGTCAGCCGGAAGGTGTGGAAGCCTGCGGGTAAATTGACGAGTTCATAAGTGTGCTCAACGGGAGTCTGTTCTTCGATGTCGACTTCTTCTGGAAGCTCTGACCAGGGAGTGACATCGAGGGCAACGTCGGCATTTACAGAGTGCCCGTTCACCGCAGGCTCGCCCCATTCCACATTGCCGATCACTCCATCAGGAGTCGAGATTTCGACTCGAACGGTTGCCGCGTTCTCACCGCCTCTGGCATCGATGGCAACGTCGAACGTTTGCCGAGGCTTTGGAATGCCAGGCCGCCAGCTGAACTGACTGCGCGCGTAGACCACGTCGTTGATGAGGAAGTAGACGGGGTACTGGACGGACGGAATGATGCGGAAACCGCCGCCTTCTGCCACGAGTGCGGGATCAGTCAGCTGCTCAGTAAAGGTGACGGGCTCCGCAATTTTCTCGATAACGACAAAGCTCTGCGGATGCGTGATTACTTCAGGGCAGGCAGCGTCTGGCCCTGGCACTGTTGACTTGTAGTGAACCGTCACAGAGCCATTTGCATCGCGGGTGACTTCTTCAATGTTCACGGCATAGCAGCCGTTCGGCTGTGGCCCCTGGAGTACGGCTAGCAGGGTGTGAGTCTCCAGGTCAACTGGAGGTGCGGGTGGCAGGCTGTCGAAAGGCACCAGGCTGCTCCAGGCATCGGCCCATTCTTCGGGCGTCTGGATGACAAGGTTCCGCGCCTCAAGAGCGAGCCAGTTTTCCAGCTCAAGAGGTTCGAACGGAATGGCCTTGCCTCCACCGCCGCTGTCACCGAGCAGACGGTAACGATGACTTTGCTCAACGACTCCAGGATCGACGATGAAGTCGATCCTCTCCGCTTTCGCTGGCAGGTAGAAAGCGTTGCCTTCGCGCCGGACGTTCCCCCAGTCGACCATGTGATGGTAGGGGTAGCCAGGAAAGGCTACATTCACATTCGCGACGACTCCGCTGGCATCACTCTCGATGTCGATCGACGCCTTCGCGAGAATCCCTCCCGTACTGGGCTGCGAGAAGGACGTTCTCGCGAGCACCTGTCCGTTCACTCTGAAGACGACAGCGTAGGTACGGCCTTCATTGATCGGAGGCTCTGGGAATGGTAGTGGAAACGGATCTGCCGGAGCTATCAGGCCGTTTTCATCAGGCGCTGGTCCCGGGAGTGCGATGATGTTTTGTTCAAATGAGACCGGCACATCAATTTGGGGAATACTGACCAGAGCAATCGGGTTGCTGAACGCGTCCTCCGGGGGCTGCACTCCGGGAATGATCTCGTCGTAACGGACGACCAATTGCCCCCCGCCGGAGATCACGACTCCTGATATCTGCACATCGAAGCCAGACGGTTGCCGACCAAGAGCGATGCCCACGATCATCCTCGATCCGAAATCTACCGGCGGAGCTGGTGTCTCTGCATTGCTGGCGTCATCCCGGTGCTCTTTGATGAAAGCTTCCCATTCGTCCGCAGTTCGAATCACAATGTCGAACGGCTGACTCAGTATTGCAGGCAATATGGCATCGCCCGGGATGGGCTCGAATTCCACCGGTTCGTCGGGATTTGCCTCAACCTGCGGCAGCAACTGGTAGGTGTGTTCCTGAGTGCTTCCGGTAGTCGATGGATCTGCTGACGCATCCAGATAGAAAATGTTGCCGCGCAGCACTGGATTTCCCCATGCGGAAATCATGTGGGAGCGCAGATCAGTTTTCACATCCGCGAGGACTTTGTCGCCATCCTGCCGGATTGCGATTCTCGCATCGCCGATGACGAGGTCGGGTTCGATGTCGACCATCAGGGTGCCGACAGCGCTGCGCTTGTTTGGCTGTCCAGACTCATTGGTGAGCTCCCCTTGTGGGAGTGTAAGAATGTAGTGGCCGTTCCACTTTGCCGTCCAGCCATTTGCAGGTGCCAGATTGTAGACGGCTTCAATGTTTTGATGATCATCAGATGCCTTGTACTCGCTCAGCGCCGCATACAGCGGCTCGGCGAGTGGAGTTACCGTTCCATCTGCGGCGATAATCTCAGCTTCGAATGCCACGATGTCGCCATCACCAAGCGAGGCAACATCGATCGGGCTTCGGCTGTCGTAGGAGACATAAATCTTCGCGGTGGTTCCAGGCTCATGAACCGGTCTGGCATCCGCATGGACTGTCAGGTGAAACGCGTCACTCTTGAAGGGAATCACTCCCAGTTGCCTGCCTTCCACCTTCACGCCGCTCACGGTTGAGACACCCCCTTCGGCAAGAAACACGTCCAGACCTTCTGCAAATCCACCTGCGCTGCCCCATTTTGCCCAGTTCTCATCGGTGCAGCGAATCGAGTAGGTCGCCATCGTCGGCCCGCCGTCGGTCGCGACTGCATAGTCAACCAGCTTGGCGAACTGTGTCAGGCAGTCGGGAGCCGGGCCGACCAGGTCCATTACATACAGGATCGGGTTGGTTACTTGAATGTCATCATCGCCCAGCGTAGACACATCCACTGGCGAAAATCCGGAGTAGATCACGTTGAACTGATGCTCTGGCCGTTCTGGATCCAAAGGTGCAGTGCGCAGTTCCGCATTCAGTCCACTGGAGGCGGGCGAGTTGAATGTCTCCTTCGCCAGCCGCTGACCAGCACTTGTGATGAGCAGCGACCACTCGCCGGCTTCGAGAAGCCCCAGATCGTAACGATGACTTGTTCCGAGCGGCCATCCTTCTGTGGGATCGGGCTCTGGGATTCCACCGGGCACCTCTGCGGTTGTAATATCGATAACGATCGTACGTCCATTTAGACGCTCAGGCGTGCCCCAGTCTACCACGGCGACCTGTGGCGAAAGTGCCACCGTCACACCTGCCACATGGTCATAAAGACATTCGCCTTCGCCCACCAGAGCGCCCCCCGGAATGCCATCTGGGCAGGCGATTGCACCGGTGAATACGACGTCGAGGCTTTGCACCCGGATAGCGCCATCTGGACCCGCCACTGCAAATCGCGTCGAGTCGCAGACCTGACCATTCAGGCAAAACGTGAACGTGTAGATTCCTGGTTCCGGCTCTGGGATGGGATAGTCCATGGTCCACGCATCACCCTCGACACCATCAGCTGACCGCGCAGCTGTGGCATTGACGAAGAATCGGTTTCCAGATCGCTGAATCTCACCAGCGTCTGCAACTGCCCAACCCGCTTTCGTGAACTGAACCGTGACATTTCCAGTCAACGGCTGCGCTGGGCCTTGCAGCACGGCTACGTCCGTCCTGGCTGGCACGATCAGTGGCGTGTCCCGTTTTACAAATGGAGTCGCATCGAGCAGGCGATCGTTCACTCGAACTTCAAACAGATACTGGCCTGGGGGCAAGTCTCCCAGAGCGTAACTGTGAGACGCAGCACGTGCACCAGCATCACCCGTCGTGGCCTCGATGCGCACGAAGAGCCGCTCGCCATCGCGCATGACTTCGCCCCATTCCACATCAGTTGCGGAGGCAAACTTGAGCCTGACATTGGCATTGCACACGCCATTGGAATCCAGGACATCGACATTCCAATCATCCACCTGAACGGGCAGCGGCTCACCGATACGGACGCCGAAGGTGCCCAGCAGCTGATGCCCGACGAATCCGCCTGTTTTAAGTGCGACCGACTCGGGAGCGACAAGCACCGAGTAGGAACCGTTGTCGTCCGGGTTCCATGCGTTGCCATCAGGCGCGGGAAGGGAGTACTTTGCGGAGATCGCAGAATCGAAAAGCCAGGGCAACAGCGGATCTCCCTCCGGCCCGAACAGCCCCAGTCGATCCAGCAGCTCCGGATCGGCAAGCACGTCGCCGCCAGGAATCTCTTCGTATCCTTCGAACTTCGCCAGGGCATTGAATCCATCAGGGCTGACCACCCAAATTTCATCGTCCCCCAGAGATTCAGGATTGATTCCGTCGTAGTAGGTGACCTGCAGCGACTGCGCTGCCACACCGTCATCGTAAATGTCAGATGCTTCAAGAACCACACCCTGTCCGAGCCAGAACGGCAGGAACTGGGCGTTGGCCGTGGCGCTCCCCACAAGGGAGACGCCCATTGCTCCGAGTGCCGTCAGCACCGAGCGGAGATACGCTGTAGTTTTTCGCGTGATCATAGTTAGTTAGTTATTGCCAGCTGAATCCAATGAATGGACGGTTTTCACATGCGCACTATGCGCACTGACAAATCTGACTCCGCCGCAGGCGGACGCAGAAGCCACGCAATCTACGTTCAGAAAAAACCACAAGCTCAAAGTCAGTAATGTCAGCACCTGAATAATGGCTCAATCACCATTAAACCGCTGTTAAGATGCCGAATAGTTGTGAGATTCTTCTTTCGGTCTTCATTAAGATTTCGTCTGGACGTGACCGCCATAAATACAGGTGGAGAATGAGCTCCAAGCCGTTTTAGAGCGAAGCAAGCCACAGCTGCTACACATCGATGACCGTCTCGGACTTCTTCTTGACAGTCCTTGGCACAGTGGTCGCCTTGTCCTCCAGCATTCGCACGGGCTTGGGGCCGCGGGGCAGGTGGATGGTGATCGTGGTGCCCACTTCTGCTTCGCTGGTTACTCCCAGTTCTCCACCGTGCTCGCGGACGATACGCCGCACGATGAGCAATCCCAGTCCGGTGCCCGATGCCTTTGTGGTGTAGTATGGCTCAAAGATACGCCCCATCGTTTCGCGCGTGATTCCTTTGCCGGTATCACTAACAATAACCCTGACCTCGTATTCATTGGATTCCGTGGTGACGGTCAGTCGGCCCTTGGTTCCCATTGCCTGGAACGCATTCTTAATGAGATTGTAAAAAGCCTGCTTCATCTGATCGCCGTCGACTCGCAGCATCGGCAGCTTCTCTTCCAGGATAAGTCTTGTGGTGATGCATCTGTCTTCGAGTTCCGGCTTCAGGAAGCTCGTTGCTTCGGTGACCAGAGTGTTCAGGCTCTGCAGTTCCAGTTGTGGTTTGGTGGGGCGAATCGCCCGCAGGAACTGATCGATGATAAAATCGAGCCGGGTGATTTCACCACGCGCCACTTCTAGAATATCACTCGTCGCTGCGTAGGCATCCGGCGAAATCTTCTTCAACTTACGCTCCAGCACCTGCAGGTGAATGTTGAGCGAGTTCAAAGGATTCCCAATTTCATGTGCCACGCTGGCTGCAAGCATCGTCAATGCATTCAGTCTTTCCGATTCGATCTCTTCCTCGGCCAGCTTGCGGGTCAAAGTGATGTCGCGCACCAGCATTACGTAGCCCGACATCTCGCGTTCGCCCTGCTCTTCCAGAGGAGTCAGGTAGAAATTGAGAAATCGCCGGTCCGGATAGAAGACCTCGAGGTCACGGCTGACCACCTGTCCCTCACCTTTGCCGATCAGGTTCTTCCACTCGAGGCCGTGAATCACTGCCTCCACCGCAATGCCAGCCACACTTTCGGCATCGAGGCCAAAGAACTGACAGGCAGCCCTGTTGATGTAAGTGATTTCACCCCTCAGGTTGGTGACGATTACGCCCTCTTGCAGTGCGTCAAACACCCTCTCCAGCAGGCCGTGATCCTGTGCCAGTCGCACGAGGTAGCTCTGGACTTCACCTGGCTCCACGCGGTCAAGTCGCTGAATGAATTTGTCTAGAAATCCTGATTTTCTGGCCATCGAATCGTGCTAGCTATCAGGGCCACACTGCCACGGTTCACCCGAGGAGCCAAGCGCGGATCATGCCGGCACGAAGGTAATCGGTTTTCAATCTGCGGAAATGCGCTAGGTATTTCGCAGTGCAACTCTTCAAACGGAATCAGTCAAAGACCAATCATCAGGAGAAACTGGGTGGATGGCCGGTGCGCATGCGCATGTTCGAACTTGTCGCCGACTTTGAGCTGACCCCTCGCGAGCAGCCTGAAATCTTCATCGTGCACTCCGGCAAGGCTGTGGTCGACACAAAGACTGGCAAGGGCAGGCAGGTGATCGCAAACGGAACGGCTGTAGGGTCGCTCCCTGGGGGGCGCTTCAATCTGGTGAATGTGCAGGCTCTCACGATGACGGCGCTGCGCTTCCTGCCGGAGTGGCTATCGGATCAGTCGGAATCGTTGCTTGGATCGAAAAATTCTGCGGCGCTGTGGGGGCGTCCCTTCTATTTCAGCGGGCGGGAATCTGGCGACCATCAGCCGCAAGTATTCTCTCTGGAAGCACCAGTTCTCGCGGCCCTTGAATCTGACCTCACAGTCATACGTGGCGAGCTAGAATCTAACATTCCTACCAGTAGCCTTGTGAAGCATACGCTGCTCAAAATACTACTGCAACTGGCAGCGGCGCACGGCAAATACTGGCGCGGAAAGCAACACCTGGACTGGCCTGCGGAGCTGCCGAAGTTGCTGGCAATGTTTGAACGTGTAGCAGCTCAGGGCAAGCGCATGAATATCCGGCAAGCCACAGAGGAAAGTGGAATGAAAGAATCGCGCCTGTCCCAGATCATCGAAGACGGGCTCGGCATGGCACCGATGGATTACCTCGAACGCCGCCGCGCCCAACACGCGGCACGCCAGATCCTGGCCGGCGAAACTTCAACGGAAGCCATTGTCGCACAGACCGGCTTCACCAATGCCAGCGGCCTGGATGAACAGATGAAGGCAACCTTTGGCCGAAGTACGGCTGAGTATCGGGCGGATTTCTGTGGATGATTCGGCAGGATACGGAAAGCCTGGCTAAAAATTTTCTTGCCACAACCACTCAAGCAGGAGCCAGCCTGGCTGCTTGCGGGCTTCGCTGGTGGTGACGCGGTCCAGGCTGGCGCGGTTTGATGGTTTGAGCTCCAGCGCCTCACTGAACAGTCTCGCGCGGCTCTGAACTGAGTGAATCCCGGGAGCCGAGTGGCACTGCATGCAGAAGCTGGCGATCGGACGTTTTTCCGACGGAGAGAAACCGGAGAACGGCAGATCATCCGGCACCGTCAGGTGAAATCCTCCCTTTTCCAGTACCAGTGCACGCTTCATTTCCCACTCGAAAGACGTCATGTAGCGGGCTGCCACAAAATCAAGTAAATTGTAATCGCTGCTGCTTTTCTCCAGCTCGTTTACGACACTCTGGAAGTCCGGGGATTGCATTAGGGCCTTCGGGCTCGCCGCACGATACACCCGGATCTGGACGCTCTCCACGAGAGGCGAGACCACGGGCCGACCATTACTGTCCGCCAGCATGGCTCGGCGCACCAGCGCCCACGCGGTGCCGACCGGAAACTGCGGAGTAGCGGGGTTCGGCCAGATGCCGTTATCGGGTACATTGGGCTTGAGCTCCTGTGCTTCCGCAGATTCTTCATACACCCAGGGTTGCGCCATGTCCGCCAGTGCCTTCAGATAAGCTTCGCCCGCTGCACGGCCGTCCGGGTGGTGCATCCGCACTTCGAATGAGCTGCGGGCTCGGAAGGTTTTGAAATGAAAACGGGGTACGACCGCAGTTTCTGTTCCCTCGGTCGCCAGCAGAATCCAGGGGCCATCATCCGCCAGCAGATCCTTGGGCAAAAAGGGTGCGGGATGCGCCGGATCATCTGCGGTAGGAATGCCCAGGCTTACTGTGGCCGCAGCGTAGTTGTCGGGTAGCGTGCGGATCTCCTCGGGAGCGAGGGCCACCCGGCGAATGGCCCGGGCAAGAGCCGTGGCCAACTCGCGCTTGGCACTGGTCCACTCACCCTCCGTGAGTTGATGGAAAGCGGCGAGGAGATCCCGCTGCATGAGTGCCCTCTGAATCGGTGCCATGGCTACCAGCGTTACCTCACTTGCCAGGAATTCATTCAGCAGCGCGACCGCTTCCATTTTCGCCTCGCCCGCGAAAAGTAGATCGAGGTAAGGAGGATCCAGCAGATCCGGTGGCACTGGTTTTCCTTCCGGCGCGCACGTAGTGATGGCTGAGGAAAGGCGATTCCACAAGTGCTGCGGATCCTTGTCATAAAGGGGCAAAGGACTGGGATCGTCAGCCTGAGCAGCAGTCCTGATCATTGGAAAACAGGCGAGAAACAACAGCGCGCACAACGACCAGGGGGTAGGCCGCGGTAAATGAAGAAATGGAAGAAATGGAACGTGGGTCATGGGGTGGTATTCGATCTCCGTGGGCTGTTCACTTAAGGACTGTCCTCAAAAACAGATCTCCTGAACGCTGATCATCAGCGAGCGGGTATTCGAGCTTGTAGCGCTGGCCGCTGGGAGCGCCATCGATTGGTGACACGGTGCTGGGTTGATTTACCCATAACACGAGGTCGGCGGATGTCTGCAATTGTGGTTCGCCGGAACCCAAGGCAGCGTCAATAGTCAGGGAGGCGATCGTTTCATCGAGCTGCAGGCTTACGATCACGGGTACTTGTCCATCGGCAATTTCAGGGATGGTTCCCGGCGATCCATTGGCGAGAGCACTGCGTCTCCAGCTCGCAGCGACAGTCGTGTCAGTAGCGGTAATGCGGCTGAGCTCGATTGAGCCAGCGCTGCCTGCGACTGGCCAGGGTGCCGCGTCGTTGTAGTCGATCTCGATGAATGACAGTCCTGCTCCGACGCTAAGCTTCAGGAGTTCGCCTTCGTTGGCGAGCTTGTCGGCTCCCCACTCAGCTGCTGCGGCAAATCCGTAGCGCAGGGCAAACGCATCGGCATTGCGGGCAATGACGAGGGTTTGTCCGGATGTGAGAACCGGGTTGGCCAGCAGTGCGAAATCAAAATCAATGCCTTTGGTGAATCGCAATGAGGCCAGATCAACATTACCCTCACCGCGATTGTGAAGTTCGACAAATTCGAAATCCGCAGCTCCAAAGCCCGCTGCCATTTCCACTGCTGACGGCGGAGCAGGGTCATACATGATCTCGCTGATGACGAGGTCGGCGCGCAAGCTTGCTAGGTCTGGTTCTGCTGGTGAGAACTGAACCGGATCTGACCAATGACTCCACCGACCTGAGGCATCTTGATGGCGGACGCGGGCGCGGTACGTTCTTCCCGGAACCAGCGCTGATGTCGGCACGGTGACTTGCGCTGCGAAAGTGTCTTGCGGCTCAGGATTCCACAGCGGCTCAATTTCGTAGATGTAAGGTTCGCCAGCGGTGCTGCGGATTTCTCCCAGTCGCCACTGCATCGACTGAAACGTCTCGCCACTCGGCGATGCGAACGACGATGACTGCAGGACGATTCCTCCCAGCGGAAATCCGTCCGCTCCCGCATATGTAAGCACTGGCTTGTCAGGGATCGTCTGATCTTCTGCCATTGCGTTCAGGCGCCCGCCACCGAAACCCGTAGGCACGATGAAGTCCTTCACCCACTGCATCATGCCAGCAAAATCACCACTCACCAGCTCGCGACGTTTGCTTGGAAAACGCGTGGAGCGATAGGGATTAACGAAGAAGCTGCCGCTGTTGGTGGAAGGTCCTTCGATAGCGCGCGAACGTGGGTCTTCTTCCCATCGATAGGCATCGACCTCCGCCCAGCCCATCTCGCCATCGGCACTTCCCAGAATGTGGGCGAATTCATCAATCAGCATCCATCCTTGATCTTCGTTGAGCAGCAAGTCCTGCAGTTCACGGGCACGGTTTTGAAAGCGCAGGTTAAGCTCAGGGTGATCAAGTGCTTTGCGGAACTGCTCGAGTGTCGCCTGTGACTGCACCGCATTGGGGCCCCAGCGATCGAACTCTTCATAGAGTAGATCGACATCCCACGGAATCATGGTCCATTTCCCGGTCACCGGGTTGTGGTAATAGTTGGAATTTTCCTGATCCCGCAGGTCGCTGTGATTGATCGCTTCGACCACTGCTCGATAGGAAAAGTAGTGGTCGATTTCAACGTTCTCTTCCCACCACGAGACTGGTTGGATGGGATTGCGCTTGTTGTAACCGTCGGCGGAAGTGCCATAGAAGCGGCGCAGGTCGGTGGTGGTTGCAGGTTCCCCTGGTGCCTGATTGAGCACATTGCTATCGCCGAAGTGCATGTTGTAGGTGTTGCCATCGGGCAGGCCGCGCTCGTCGAGGAAGCGTTTATCGGTTTGCTCGATGGTGAGATAGAGCCCCCAGTTGTCTCCGTCGTACTGGTCGTCGGGATTTTGCTCAACCGCGTCGTCGATAATGCGCAGATGAAAGTAATTGGTGTTGGCAGCTGGGGTTCCGGTGAGCTGCCAGAGGCGGAAAGCGACAGCCTCGTCCAAGCCTGCCATGCCACGGTTCGCCGGGTTCCATGGGCTGGCAAGTGCGCTCCAGTTGAGTGTTTTCACTGCTTCATTCCGTGGGCGCCCGTAGTTGTCGTGCGCCTTGAAGTAGTGGCCGGAATTGAAGCGCAGTTTCCATTTATTCTTGCCAGTGTTGTAGGTCGAACCATGTCCACGAATGCGGTAGGACATGTGATCGTAGACTTCACCATCGTGAACCATGGTTCCGAGAAACCGATACACTCCGTCGTTGTAGCGCGTGGTGTACTGTGAGTCGCGAATGTCTCTTTCCTGTCCGATCAAATGGTAGATCGGCAGTGAATTCATGATATCGGCGGTGAAGGTGACCATTTCACCGCCAGGTTTGAAGCTTCCCGTCCACGCTGGGGCACCGTCGTAAACGAAGTAGGCAAAGTTGAGTGCGGGATCGTCAGCATAAGGGACACGCACGGAGTTGGCGGCACTGTCTTCTGCTTCGATGCGATAGCGGATCAATCGACGATGAACCTGCACGGATGTGGGCATCGTCACCTCAAACACATCATCGCCGTCTGCGTCCGTCATTGGCATGGCGATCCAGTTTGCTTCGAATGCCTCGTCGGTGGAGCGGATGTAGTTCCCAGGCTCGACGATCTGGTAAAGCAATGTCACGCGCGCGACGCCGTCGGGATCGGTAACCTTGGCGCTAACGACTACGGGCTCGTTGGTTTTTGGCTGCTTCGGAGTGTGATTGACTTGACGGGCTTGGGGTGGGGCGTTCGCGGAGAACGTGGAGTTGGGGCGGCCGGCAGTTGGTTGGGGTTCGGGTTGCGGCTCGGCCTGACGTTCAAGGGAAACATCGACCGAGAAATCGCTGCCGGAGATGGAGGAATTGAAGGCGTGGGCAGAGATGACATTTTTACCTTCTACCAGAGCGCCGCCGTTGATCGTCACTTCCCGCCAGCCCACACTGACTTCAGTGGAACCATTCGCCGTCGCACTGAACGGTGCCTCGCCTGCATCCACCTGGAACCGTTCTACTTCCACACCATTGATCCAGATGATTACGCCATCGTCGATCCGGTAACGGAGGAGCAATTGGGATGGAAGCTCTCCGGGAGCCACTTCAAATGAATGCCGCAGATACAGGGAGCTGTAGTTAGACTGCATGCCATCCAGAAACGTGTTGAACGGCCCATCCGTATCGACTGTTCGCGCGAATCCGATGGGCGTCTGCCCTCTAAGCCAATCATCGCCTTCAGCAAAGTCGATGCCGCGCCATGCCCCGACAGGATCTGAAGCTTCACTGTCGCCGGGGCGGTAACTCCAGTTCAGCGACGATTCCGTGATGTAGGTCAATGCGCCAAGAGGACTGGGTGGTTGCGAGTAGCGCCATGATCCACCGAGGTCGTTATCAAGCGATGGGTTGATCAACTCCATCGATCCTCCGCCGCCCGCCGAGCCGGTGGGCCAGGGAAAAGCCAGCCCGTACTCCACGACATCCACGCGCTTTCCTTCTGCATCTTCCAGCTCGACGCGCTCCCCCTTGTTGCTCAATCTTCCTTCCCACGGGCCAAGTGCAGCCACTCCATGCGCAGCTCGAACTGCATCGACATTGCGTGCGATTACCAGATACCCTGCGGCATCGATCAGTGCTCCTTCTGGAAACGTGTAAGTGACTCCATCCCGAAGCGCCCAACCCGCCATATCCACAGCGGTGTCACCGGTGTTGTGCAGCTCGATAAACTCGGACAGCTCTTCCAGTTCTGCTGGTTCGTAGTGAATCTCGTTGATGACAACATCCGCGAAACAGCATGAACAAAGGAGATAAGTGAAAACGGGAAGCGTAGCGGGACGAGTCATTGGTAAAGAGTTCTTGGGGAACCCTAACCAGAAACTCATTCAGCGACAATGCACGATTTCACACGCTTTCACCGGGTGCCTTGATCATCAGTCCCTGGCCCGTGGGCAGATTGAGCACCGCGGTTCCACGTTTCATGGCGAATGCATCGATCGCCCGCTTCTGCTCAATATGATCTTCCCAGCCGTAGTCATCGAGAACCACCAGTGCGCCGGGCACCAGTTTGTCCCAGAAGAATTCCAGCGCAGCGATCTCTGGCTCAACGATGTTCATGTCGATACTAAGGTATGCTACCGGCCCGATCTCGACTGCTTCGAGACTCTCTGGCACGCGCCCTTTCACGAGTTGCGCATTCGGCACATGTGCAAAGTTTTGCTTTGCCTGCTCAAAACAATCTTCATATGCGAGTTCATTGAACTCCTCCCTCTTGTGCTGCTTTTCGGCCTCAGTGATCTGCTCTCTGGGAATGCCCTCATAGGTATCGAAGAGATACAGCTTCTTGTCCGGGAAAGATGCAAAATCGGTGTAGTCACAGATCGCCAGCGAGAAAATGCCGGTGTTGACACCACACTCGACAAAATCGCCCTTAAGCTTCACTGCCTGGGACGCCGCCCAGCATAGCACATGAATGCGCCATTCAATGTGCAAATCGATCCCATACTCACCGCTGATCCGGTGGCCGGAGAACATTCCTTTTTCGTATGCCTGGCGGAATTTAGGATCCTGCAGAAAGTCGACCGTCTTCCCCCAGACGCGCAGGCAATCATTGTCAAAGTCGTAGCGGCTTACTTTGAATCCCGTTTTCAGCATTTCCTGGTTCTGCTGTAGCCGCGACTTGAGCGAGTCCATCTGCTTGGTGATGCGCTTTTGCTCCTTTTGTAGCAGCCTGACTGCTTCGTGGGTTCGGCGAAGACGTCCTCGCATCGCGAGAATGACAAAAACAGCAGACAAGATGACCGCAGTCAGGATTACGTATTCCATCTTTGGGGTCATACATTGCAGAGGATCGCAGGGCAACCCGTATCTTCAGGCCATCTGTCTACCGGAATCGAAGTCGCACGTAGCCGCCGACTGCGCCCAGAGGCAGGGCAACCTTTACGACACCAGTATTGCCGGCATCGACTCCAGTTGGTAGCACGTTTTCCCAGGCTCGAAGGTCGCCACTCCATTCAACCATGGGAACGAGGGAATCAGGAACCGAGGAATACTTTATTTCAAGCATCCCTGGATCGCCGTCCGGCTCGCGTATGATGTGAATGCCTGTGATCTGAATGGTTGCTTCACCGGTGCCCTCGAATGTCCCAGGGCTTCCCCCGGGTTCCACACTTGCTCGCCACGTTCCATCTGAATCCAGCTCAAGCGAAGGCCCGTCCCCGTCGGCGGCGGATGGCCATGGCGGGGCGTCGTCGTATTCGACAGATGCCAATTCGGCTCCGTGTGCATCTGTGAGTTCAATGCGCTCGCCACCGTCTGCCAGATTCGTGCCATCGGCGAAGGTAGCCAGGATGTTTGGTTGCATGGACTCTCCGTAGCGGGTGAGGAATGCGGATGGATTGCTGACGATTAACATTGATGCCCCAGCAGGAATGACACCGGCGAGGGGAGTGGTGCGAATGCCCTGAGTGAACACAAGTCCATCGACGATTGCATCGATTGTAGATGTGTTAGAGATTTCGACAAACTCGAAGTCGGAGCGCTGATCGTAACCTAGTGCGATCTCGTTGTCGGATGGCGCCGCAGGCCGGTAGTGGATCTCGGTGACCTTCAGGTTCTCGGCAGTTGCAGGTGATCCAACGATGAACCGAGCCTCGTGCAACGCGGACCATTCCGTGCCATTGTAGGCGCGGGCTTTCACAGTAGTCGTTCCCTGGATCGGAATGCGGCTCGCTGTTTCGAAAACGGTGGCGCGCAATTCCGGCACGATGAGAAAGTCGGAGCTGTTCATGTCATCATTCAAGCCCTGGATCGCCAGAACGTTGGTTCCGGCGCGGAGCAATGACTTGCTGGCAGTGATGTCAAACTCTTCGAACACCAGCGCCTCAGTGTCCGGATGCCCGTCGGTCGCCCGTGAGTTCCAAGTAGCCGTTTCCGGCGCGTTCATCTGGGCCACTTTCTCACCGTTCAAATAGGCCACGAATCCGTCGTCATATTTCATGGCAAGGCGTAACGACTGCACGGCGGCGGCATCACCCACTTCGAACGCCATCCGCAGGTAGACGGTTGAATTGAAGAGTCGCATGGTTTCGAAGAAATCCAGACCAATCAGATCCCGGTACACCGATCCAGTATCGTATCCTACACCGGATGCTCCAGCGGGCCAGAGGCTGTCATCAAAGTCCGGCAATTGCCACTGGTTCTCCAATGAATCATCTGCGGGCACAAAAGCTTTGAGCGCACTGCTTTCTTCAATAAACACTGCCTCACCGATCCCGCCGCTGACGACCGTCGCATCAGGATTCTGCTCGTCGCCGATGAGCCGCGGATCGCTGCCGTCGGTGGTGTAGAACACCGGGGCCTCGGCGCTGAACTGGAGGCCGAAGCCTGGTTCCACCATTCCACCACTTTGATTCATCTGCGGCGGCTCAAGCTCGGGATACAAACCGTACTGGCGCAGTTGCTTGAAGACTACTGCCTGACGTCGCGGGAAGAACGTGTCCACCATTCGATCACTCATCGCCTGCCAGTGATCCTGCACCGTGCGGATCCGTGCTTTAGCGTCGCCCCAGCGCGCTGCTTCAGCATAAAGCGCAGGCTTCACAGCATCGGCTATCGCGATCCAGCGCTTTGCGTTGGCCTCTTCAGTGAGCGCGCCACCGTTGAAATAGTGTCTGTAAACATGATCAGCAAATCGCAGTCGATACTCATCGTTTCGCCGCAGAGCGATGTCCATGACTCCGGGAGATTCCGTCCACCAGTTGTGGCCGGGATCGGTTTGCACCTTGTTCAAGTTGATGTTCGCATTGACGAATGCGAGGTCGTTGTCCCAGGTGAAATATTTGAATCCTTCGCTGCGGTCGTCGTTGCCGTCGCGCATGACGTAGTAGTTTCCGGGCCAGTCATTGGCTGCGTGATACTGACCATTGATGACGTAGTCGATGAAGTTATCGACATCGATCAGCGTCTGGAATTCTGGATTCGGGGCGCCGTCTGGATCACGACCTTGAATGAAGAAATAGTCAGCGTTGTCCTGCAGCCCGCGGTTGCACAATGTGATGAGCCGATTCCACATCGCGGTCGAGCCATCGACCACACGATCCGGACAGCAGAATTTGACGACATCGTAGTCCTCGCGAACTCCCGGCAGATACGACTCCGCGAATGCGGAATCAGGTCGTTCGGTCGGATTATAGAGGCCCCAGTAGAGTCCATTCAAGTAGAGATGCACAAAGCGCCCGCGCGTTGCCGGCTGCCCCATATCGAGTTGCGTCTGCTTTGCCCATTGATCCGCGATGTACAATGCCTTGCCGAACCCGCCGTATTCAGCGACCCACGAATCCCTGATATTCGTCCGCAGCGGCAGCGTGTTGAATCGAGTCGCACCCTCCGGCCCGAAGAACGGATACTCAAGCCATCCCGGCCCATACTCGCGCTTGAAGACCAGCCGGAAACTGAGCTTCTTGGCAAAACTCAGATCCCTGGAGGTGCCGCCCATCACCTGAATGCCGCCATCGATCTGGAAGCCCTCAGATCCATCTGGATTCAAGAATTCGACGGAAGCGGGACGTTCCCATCGATCACCTCGGGAACCGGGATTGGAGTAGATCCCATCGCTTGATGCGAACAGGTCATCGTTGGCCATCACGATCGATAGACTTGGGATCGCAACCAGCGACTCGGCGATCGCCGCGCGCGCCTGTTCTGGAGTAAAATCGGCGCTGCCAGCTGCCTTTGCATAGTCGCCAGCATTCCCGTCCATCTCATAGTCGGCAGCGGTGGATTTCCAGCGTGCCGGAAATCCCTCCGGCGCATCGGATTGTACTGCAATGTCGGACGGGAAGAGGTAAGTCACTGTGGCTGTCGGCGATGATTGGTAACCAGACTTGAACGCTTGTGCTCGCACCACTTTCGTCGTGGTCACCTCGAGCGCTTTCTCGTAGAGAGTGCTGTTTTCATCGGGTGCCGATCCATTCGTCGTGAATCGAATCTCCGCATCAGGTGTTGCAGATGTCAGCTCAACGGTGAACGGATCATCGAAAAACCCACGGCCCACCGAGAACTCAATCTCTTCGACAAAGCCTTCGATCCCATCAGCGGGATTCAGCGTTCCTGGCGTTGGATTTTCAAAGAAGCGCCAGTTGCCCGATGAGGTGACCCCATACGAGACACCCGCGATCTGCCTCGGCACAGGCTCGGGCACCATCGATACCTGGAGCCCGGTTGGATCATAGAGCGCCAGCACTTCACCGTCCCGATTGAGTCGGAAGGACGTATGATAGTTTCCGTCCTCGTCCTGGTAGCCAGGCTCAGTCTGGCCACTGGCGAACACAACTAACAAACCACGCGGAGGCAGCGAAGCTCCTATCGGAAATTGCCAAGTGGTATCGCTGTCACGCAACTGCCAACCCGAAAGGTCGATCGTTGTTGCTGAATCGCTTGCTATCTCGATCCAGTCCGGCCCGCCCTCTGGATCGTCGGCAAGAAACTCCGACACGATGGGCGCGCCGAGGCTGTTGCCGATTCCGACGATCGCCCCAGCAAGAAGGCTGATTGTCCGAAAGAGAACGTCTCGAAGTGCCTTGATGTGAACAGTGGTGAGCATGGAGGCCGTCCATCATTGCCCGATCCAGTCACAATGGGAAGCAGGGAATTCTCAGACATTGACAGCAAGCCTCCTAATTGATCAAGATCAGCGCCATGATCCGCTCGAAGTTTGCTGCCCCTGTCTTTATCGTTCTAACTACCTTGAGCCTCTTTTGCAACCACGGACACTCGCAGTCTGTAGTTGCTTACCAGATTGACGAAGGTGTCGTTGGAAATCAGGAATTTGGAGGTGCTCTAGGAATGGACTTCATCGTCAACAGCACGATCACGGTTGATTCGCTTGGTGCCTTTGACAGCGATTCAGACGGGTTCAATCTGCCAATCACGGTGGAACTCTGGTCACGGGACGACTTCGAAACTCCAGACGATTTTTCTGATGACGATGGGTTGGAGATTCTTGCGAGCGCGGAGTTCGAAGAGGGAGAAACGGGCACGGCGATGGGAGGAAGCCGTTTTTTGACACTCGCGGAACCGGTGGTGCTTGAGCCGGGTGCCTACACGATTGTCGGAGTCGGCTATGGCCCCGGTGAGTCAAACTACAATGTCGGGGACCGGAACGCTGCAGCTGAGGGACTTACAGTGGCCGATACCGATTTAATCACTTTTGTCGGAAGTTCGCGGTTTGGCGATGCTGGTGCCGGGCCTGGAGCATTCCCGTTCAGCCCCGATGGTGGCCCCGTAAATCGATACGGAGCGGGATCGTTTACCTTCATTCTTCTGGACAGCGATGGCGATGGTGCCCCCGACTCGTGGGAGGAAGAGAATGGACTCAACAAAGACGACGCGGCGGACGGTGCCATGGACCTGGATGGTGACGGACTCTCGAATGTAGAAGAATACAATCGGGGCACTGACCCGTCCGAAACCGATACGGATGCTGACGGTTTGAGTGATAGTGCGGAAACCGAAACCGATCCGCGCAACCCTGACACTGACGGTGATGGTCTCAAAGACGGAGTGGAAACCGACACCGGAACATTTGTCAGTGCTGCTGACACTGGCACGGATCCCACTGTTGGTGATACGGATGGAGACGGCTTCAAAGATGGCCGGGAAGTGGATGAGGGCTCCGATCCGACCGACGTTGGCAGCACACCAGGCAAAGTGCTTGAGGTTGCCTACCAGATTGACGAAGGCGTGATCGGCAATCAGGCCCACAGCGGTGCGCTCGGGATGGACTTCATCGTCGATAAGCCGCTACAGGTGATTGAACTCGGTGCCTTTGACAGCGGCTCGGACGGGTTCATTCTCCCGATTACCGTGGAACTTTGGAGCCGGGATGACGGCGGAACACCGGACGATGGTGCCGATGACAGCGGGGCCGAAATCCTTGCGTCGCTCGAATTTGAAGAGGGAGAAACTGGCACGCTCGTAGGTGGCAGCCGCTTTCTTCCGCTCGGAGTGCCGGTCGTGCTCACGCCAGGTGCCTACACCATCGTCGCTTGGGGCTACGGAGGCGGCGAGGAAAACTATAACCTTAACGGAGGCTTCGGTGAGGACGCGGGACTCTTCCTGAGTGATCTGGACTTCATCACCTTCATCGGAAGCGGGCGATTCGGAGACGCTGGGGCGAATGGCGAGTTTCCCACGTCGGTCGACGGTGGCCCGGAAAACCGCTATGGCGCGGGCACCTTCAAGTACACGACCACTGACGACACCGATGGCGATGGTATTCCAGATCTCGTCGAGGACAGCCTGGGACTAGACAAGAGTAACCCTGCCGATGCGGCGCTCGATCCCGACAGTGATGGACTGACAAACAAGCAGGAATACGAACGCGGGACCGACATTGCCAAGGCAGATACGGACGGCGATGGCCTGAGCGACGGGATCGAAACGAATACCGGGACCTGGCTGAACGAGAGTGATCGGGGAACAGATCCGCTCAACGCCGATTCGGATGCCGATGGACTAGCCGACGGCGTGGAGAACAACTCTGGTGTATACGTCAGCGCCGCGGATCCGGGAACCAGTCCGGTAAAGAGTGACACCGATGGAGACGGATCCAGCGACGCCCGGGAAATTGCCAAAGGCACCAACCCGATCGACCCGAACAGCTTCCCGCCCGTGGAGATTTCTGGGGAAGTCGCAATCAACGTCGAGGAGGGAAGGACGGGGAATCAGGCTTTCTCCGGTGGGCTTGGCATGGACTTTATTGTGCACCGTCCGATCCGAATCCTCGAGCTAGGCGCCTTCGACGATGGCTCTGATGGATTTAATGCTGAGATCACCGTCGAGCTCTGGTCACGAGACGATGCAGAAACCCCTGAGGACATCGGAGATGATGCAGGCATCGATATTATGGCTTCCATCGTGTTCACCCCCGACGATCAGGGCGACCTTCTTGGAGGTTATCAGTTTCGCGACCTCGATAGCCCACTCATTCTGGAGCCTGGTGCTTACACGATTGTGGGCTGGGGCTACAATGGAGAGGAAATGAACGGCAACGACGGCAATTTAGGTAACTTTCCAACGGAGCTGACGGAGTCCGATGCGATCGAATTCATCGGCACTTCGCGCTTTGGCGCTACCGGGGGTGATTTTCCGACCTCGGTGGACGGCGGCCCAGAAATCCGCTACGGAGCCGGGAGCTTCACCTTTGACGAGGGCACATCCGTCCCCTTTCAAATAACCGACATCGCCCTCGACCAGGCAGGCCGATCCGTGACGCTTACATGGAGTTCCTCGCCCGGGGCGACATACGCGGTCTCATATTCGACCGATCTAGAGCAATGGATCGAGCTGGAGGACGGCTTGCCGTCTGATGGCGAAATTACAGAGTTTACCGAGGAAAATGTTCCCGCAGACTCCCCGTGGCGCTACTACCGCGTGCGCTCGGAGTAATTTCGATCCTTGTATTTTCCGCGCTCGCAGACTAAATTTCCCGTCTAACCTGTAATACAATGAAGAAAGCAACATCAATTCTGATCGCCGCCAGCATGGTGTGCACTGCGGCAAACGCTGCGAATACAGCAATTGAGGCCACTCTAACCGCTGGAAATCAAGAATATGGCGGTTCGCTAGGCTTGGATTTTATCGTGCATTCTCCGATCGCGATAACACAGCTCGGAGCGTTTGATCACAACGGTGATGGAATGAACCTCGATATCTCCGTGGGAATTTATCGACGTGACGATGGCGGAACTCCTGACGATTTTGCTGATGATGCAGGCGTGGGCGCAATACTTGGGCTCACTACTTTTACGAATGTGGATCCCGGCACGCTTCAAGGTTCCTATCGCTTCAAGGATGCAAGCGTAACTCTTGACCCTGGCAATTACACCCTGGTGGGCTGGGGATACGGAGCGGGAGAGAGCAATGGCAACGACGGGAACACTGGGGCTTGGCCGACCACAGTCAATGACGGTGGTGGTCAGATTGAATTTGTTGGCGGATCACGTTTCGGTGACGCAGCCACCCCGGAAGCGTTCCCCTCAAGCTTGGACGGAGGTCCTTCCATCCGATATGGCGCGGGCAATTTCGTCTACGATGCAGTGCCTGAGCCTTCCACCTTTGGCCTGCTTGCCCTGACCGGAGCGGCTTTCTTTGCTCGCCGCAGACGCGATTGATCTAGGGGGGTAACCACCATCTCCTGTTTTTCGAAGGCTTCGCTGGAATTATCCAGCGGAGCCTTTTTGTTTGAGTTCTCATTGCAGCGCTTTTGTGGTAGCCTCCCTCTGATGTCCGCAGGTTTTTTTAACAGCGCTCTCATTGCTTTCGGGTCAGTCCTCTTCACAGCATGCGGAAAGGACGATTCGAACACTTCATCAGTCGCGCCTCCCGCCGATCTCTCGACGGTGCGAACGGTCGTCGCCTCGGAAGAACTCATCCTGCAACTCAGTCCCCGTCTCAAGGCGTTGTCAGAAAGTTTCCTGACAAGCCGCCAAGTCAGTGACAGCACTGGTGGTCTGTTTGCGGACAATATCGCTGTCACTGGCGTTCTTGATGCATCTTCAAAGGCGGGCAGCTACCCAATCTTCGGATCTGAGCTGGCCGCGTTTTCCGTGCCTGTAGCGGATCAGCAAGTGGAATCTCAACGGGAGAATCTCCGGTTATGGCAAGGGATCGTTCCTTCGGACAGTGACGTGAAGTCGGCGAAATTTTACCTTATCAGCGGGGCATTTACCGAAGGCACGGGCAGATTATTTGTCACCCCCTGTGGGTTCGACGCGCTCGTTCGATCCGGTGGGAAATGGATCGCTGTGAGTGCACATCAAGATCTGACATGGACACAACAGGACGATGACGAGTGGAAGATTTCTGGATGGCGGCAGAAAGATTTTGAAGGACTCGAAACCCCGGCGTTGCTGTTCGACGAGGTGCTCGCCACCGCCATTCCGGATGAAGGCCCTCGCCAGCGGGCCATTGTTTCAAGGCACCAGGAGATCCTTGTTGAAAACTACTTTGGGGGAAAGCCAGCAAGAACCCCTCGCGGCTACACCGACAAGCGCTTCTTTCCCGATGCGGTGAATGTCCACCCGGCATTGTCGGTGGTAGATATCGACAACGATGGCTGGGATGATTTGTACGTCTGTGTCCGCTGGGGCAAGAACATGCTGTTCCGGAACCTGGGCAACGGCACCTTTGAAGAAGTGGCTTCCAACTATGGACTCGACATCGAAGGGCGATCGACCAGCGCCACTTTCGCCGATTTTGACAACGACGGCGACCCGGATCTCATGCTCGGGCGCAGCCTCGAACGCAGTCAGTATCTCATCAATGCCGGCGGGAATTTCATCGAGGCCTCGTTTGGCAATATCGATGGCGAGTTGCCCTATCTGGTGACATCGACCAGTTCGGCTGACTACAACGGGGACGGACTCCTCGACATCTTCTTCTGCACTTACAGCCCGCTGGACATCACAGCGCGGATCACTGGCAAGTCCTCAGCGCAGCCGGAGTGGGTCGAGAAGTTTCTGTCTGCGGAAGAGGCGGCAGAAGTGAAGCACCACTACGCCAAGTATCATGGGTTCCTCGGGCAAGTCGGCCCGCCGAACATGCTTTTTGTCAACAAGGGCGATGGCAAATTCGCTCGCGCACCTGAGTCCGCAACCCTGGCTGGCTACCGTAACACGTTCCAGGCGACCTGGAGTGATTTCGATAAGGACGGCGACCCCGATCTCTATGTTGCCAACGATTTCGCTCTCGACCATTTTTTCCGCAACGATGGCGACGCGGGTTTCACTGATATCACAGAAGCTTCCGGAACCAACCTCATGGGCTTCGGCATGGGCGCGGCATTTGGTGACTACGACAACGATGGCTGGCAGGATCTCTACGTCTCTAACATGTATTCCAAAGCCGGCCGTCGCATCACTGCGCAGGTGCCGGGCATCGACCAGCGCATGGTCGCCGGTGCCGAGGGCAACTACCTGTTCCGCAGCAACGGTGACGCCACCTTCCAGCGCACATCCGGACTGGAAAAACCAGCGATCCAGGTCGCCAATGCTGGCTGGTCGTGGGGAGGCCAGTTCGCAGACTTCGATAACGATGGCTTTCTTGACCTCTACGTCTCCAGTGGATTTTACACACCACCGGATGGCATCGGCAACAACGTCGACTTGTGAAGTTGCCTCTGGCGTACGGTCGTACGCTCGGACGAAAGCCTGCCGCAATCCTTTCGCGATGAATCGCAATGGATCATCGACCCATCAACGGGCGAGAAGAAACCCGAGTTTGAGCGGTTCAATCTCTACGGCACCGAATTTCACAAGCACCCCTACAGCGGATACGAACGCAACAAGCTTTTTATCAACCAGGGCGGGACTGATTTCCTCGATATCTCCAGCGTCTCCGGTGCCGATGATCTTGCCGACAGCCGCACCTGGGTGCGGTGGGATTTCGACAAAGACGGACGCACGGACATCGTCGTCGTCAACGCCAACCGACCACTTCTCAGCTGGTATCGAAATCAATCAAAGGAAGCCGGTCACCGGGCCGGGAATGGATTTATCGCCCTGAAATTTCAAGGAGCCAACGACAAGGCTGAGCCCCGCAAAGGGATGACACCAAGGGATGGCTACGGTGCCCGCCTGGTTATCGAAGCTGGCGACCTGCGTATGGAACGCGAGCACCTCTGTGGAGAAGGCTACGCTGGGCAGAACAGTGCCACCATGCTTGTCGGTATCGGCGACGCCGCAGAGGCGACCGTAACGGTGCACTGGCCCAGCGGCGAAGCCTCAGAGCCGTTGGTACTGAAGTCGGGCGATCTTGCGATCTGCAACCAGCAGCAAGGTGCGACCTCATTCAAGGTTTCGCGCTACGGCGAGTAAGGTGTTGCGAGATTGTCGCAATGGCAAATCTCATGAAACGCGGGATCGCGGTTCTGATCGTCGGGGTGAAAGAGGCTTAAATTGGATGCCTTGTAGAGGATGGCGAGGCCACCAATACTACATCTCTGGAGGCGTAGTCGCAGTGATTTCATTTCAGATCCCCTGTCCAGAGTTCCATTGGCATTCGAAGCCGATACCAGGGACTACGGTGGCGTCGAAGGATCTCAATTCCCTCAAGCCTCAAATCAAACCTCTCGGGAAATACCCGTTTTCCGTCTGGGTCGAGTCTTAAAAGTTTTTAAGAGTGAGGATAGAATTCAGCTTGCAAAAATGATCATATTTGGTCTGCTCTTCCTTCAATGGCAATAGAGCAGCGAAGTATTGGAAAACAAGGTTGGTGGAACTGGATTTTTATCTGGATAGTAGTTGGCATGGGGATTGAATTCGTTCTTGCAGATGGCGATCCAGTTCTGCTGATGGGCAAGGAAAGCATCTGGCGCTACTCTGACGATCCGTCGCCTCGGGGGGAGGAATGGCGACAGCGGGAGTATGATGATTCGTCATGGAAGGAGGGGCAGGGGTGGTTTGGTTTTGGCAACGGTGGGGAAAAGACCCGCATTGCGCCATCAACACGTCACGTGACCTACTACTTTCGAAAAGCATTCGATGTGCCGCAGGGGGCAAAAGAGAATTTTGATGGAATGGTGGCCTACATCATGAAGGATGCGGGTGTGGCAGTCTATCTCAATGGAGAACTGGTGCTAAGTGCGGATCTCGATCCTGCGCCAAATTTTGAAACGAAAGGAAGTTTTGTAGTCAAAGATGAGGAAGCCCGTTATCTCAGATACGACTTGCATCAGTCGCGGAACTTTCTCAGGGATGGCACTAACATAATCGCAGTGGAACTTCACGCGTATGGAATTGGCACCGCCAATGCGAGATTTGACATGTCTTTGAATCTGGATGACTGGGAGTTCGGCCCGGAGGTCGTTCTGTCTGGTAACGGCAGGACGGTGAGAGATTGTGTAGTTGCGGATCTTGATGGTGACAGTGTCTTAGATCTACTCTACTCATCCTCTCAGGGAATGCCACTCTCCTGGCGCAAGGGATTGGGCAAATTCAAGTTCTCTGGGGAGGTGTTGCTTTCCAGCGTCGGATCAAGCGTCGTCCGTGCCATTGCGGACATTGATAGCGATGGTGATTCGGACATCGTCGCCTGGGACACAACTGGGCTCCGCTGGTTGAAGAACGATGGTCGGGGCATTTTCGACATCGTGCCAATTTCCTGGCCGGCGGACCGGCGTTGCAGCGTTGTCTCCCCTGCCGATCTAGACAATGACGGGAACCTTGACCTCGCTGCCGCTTGGCAGAATAGCAACGAAGCAAACGGGATAGTCAGTTTGATAAATGACGGTATGGGTAATTTTCAGGAAGGTAATATGATCTTCCTTGATGAAGATGGCCCTTCCTTTCAGTTCACTGATATATACTGTAGTGATTTTGACGGCAATGGAACGAATGATTTGCTGGCGAAATATTCTGGAGGACAGCAAGGGTATCGCAGGTTTCTTGGACTTGGAGATGGTGCGTTCTCCGGGGCGGTTGAGCAGTCAGCGATCAAGTTCGCGAGTTCGGATACAGATATCGGAGACATCAATGGTGACGGTCGGGAGGATCTTGTTGAGAGTGATTCATACTACCTCGTCGACGATTCCGGGACGTTCACTTCTGAACAGGTGACTTATGCTTTGGGTGAAGTTCCTCACCTGTTTGATTTTGACGGTGATGGACTGCTGGACGTGGTGTCCAGCTCCAAGAGTAATGGAGTGTTGCTTGCGTTGCAGAGTGATCCAGTGCAGTTTCCAGAGGGAAGAGTTATCAATCCAGAACGCTTAGTCGTGCAAAGCGCCCATGGTGATCTCAATCGCGACGGTTATATCGATATAATTGGCGTAGTGGGCGGGAAGGTGAGTCCGGGTATCCGTGCGTTTCCCAACTGGATGTCCCCAACCGCGCCGCGGATCTACTCGGCAAGCGTAGAACCACAGGGCGCGGGAGCTGGAACTCGCCGAATCAATTGGGATATCCGCCGTGCCGGGACCGCAACCCTATTCGATCCTGTCGGCAATCAGGTCGATCCTCTGAATGTTGCCATTTCGGAAACTACGACGTTCACTCTTCAAGTGAAATCAGGCAACGAAATTGCTGAAAGGGCTATTACTGCATACGTCAATTACTTCGACTCAGTGGTTGCTCCCTCCGGTATTCCCACAGGTGAAGGAATTGTCGGTCTCGATGTCAACGGCGACGGGATGGTCGACCTCTTCAAACCTCTTCGGAGCAACGAAATCGCCGTGTATATCAATACCACTGATGGCTATGTTGAAAGCCAGCGATTGTCCAGTGGAGACGACCAGCCAGGAATGGAGTTCGGCGATCTCAACCTTGACGGGATCGTGGATTTGAAAGTCACTCGAACCACCAACACCGGGTATGTGGGATCGACGGGCTATCTAAATGATGGCGGTGGAAGATTTACAGAAATGGAATTCAACGGTCCAAGGGTCGGTCACTGGTACGATATCGATGGCGACGGCGATGAAGATCTCTTGTCCCCACCTATGGCGAGAATCAACAATGCTGGAGTGTTTGAGGATGTGACTTTTCTGGCCAGCGATCCACACTACTCTCAGTTCGATATTGGAGATATTAACGGAGATGGCAGTCCCGATATTGCAGGGATTCGCACAGGTGACGACAATATTGTGACTGTCTCGTGGATACCTCTGGAAGGCGGACTGATGGCAGGTAGTGAACGGATCATTTCTGCTGCATTCCGACAGATTCATGAATTTTGGATTCTCGACATCGATATCGACGGGGATTTTGATCTTGTCGCCAGTATCGGATCAGGCGGATCTCTCATGTGGTTTTGCAACAAGGGATCGGGCGAGTTTACGGATGCATTGGCTGTCGACGCCACACTCGGAGGAAAGACAATTAATGTCCGGGATGTTGATGGCGATGGTCGCTTTGACTTAGTCAACCTGCCATTGCGAAAGTGGCTGAGAGCCAGTGGAGCCAATGCGTGGGTTGATGAGCTGATATTGCCTGAACTTGCGGATTCGAGCCTGGTGGATATCGACGGAGACGGCGACTTAGATCTTTTGGGCCTCAGATTGAATGAGGTTGGGGCTGAAGAAACGTTGGTGTTCTTAAACCGCTCGGTAGAGTTTCGCAAAGGAGGTGACGACTCGGACAGTGATCGCGACGGACTTCCCGATGAGTTCGAACTGGCCCATTTTGGCAATCTCGACGAATTAGGAGAGGATGACTTCGATGGGGATGGAGTATCGAATGTGAACGAATGGCAGGTGGGATCCGCGCCCGATGATTCTAGTTCGTTTTTTCGAGTATTGACCGTAACTCAAAATCAAAGCGGGGTTACGGTTCGATTTTCGCGATATCGGGAGGGGGTGCTCAGGTTGGAGACATCTGATGATCTGATTGTATGGAATCCTGCTCCCGGAATTCTTAGTGCGGATCAAACGGAGTTGCTGCTACCCAAAGAGCTTGTGCCACAGGGGAATCTCTATCTTCGCGTGGCATTTCGCCCTTCGGATTGATTTCACGGCATCGGTGAGTTGGCGATCCGCGTTAGGCTTCACCGATTGCGGAAAGGCTGTCGTCCCTGTGGGCGGTTAGAACTCGCTCAAACTCTTGAACCGGAAATCTCAGTCGATGATGAAGAGATGCAGATGCAGTATCCGTTGAAGGGAGTCAGCGTCCCGGCCTGAACCTAAACCAGATCAGCGATTGAGCCAAAGTCGGCATCGAAGAGTCGCTTGTAGGTGCGCGTGGCGAAGCCGTCGGTCATTGCTGCGATGGCGTCGCAGACGAGGCGGGCTCGGTGAGCGGGTTCGGGTGCTCGCAGAATGGCTTGCTCTTGTGTCTCGGGGAGCAGGCGGAGTTTTCCTTCGCCTGCGACGTAACGTTTTTCGAGCACGCGGAAGAGCCGCGTGAGGACGTAGTCGGCTTTGTGATCGAGTTGATGCAGTTCCTGTGAGCGGAAAACGAGATTGAGGGAAATCCTTTTGTACACTTCAGCTTCAGCTTTTGCTTCGGCGGCCACCTTCAGGCGGTAGCGATGGCGATTGGTGGTGGCACTGAGGAAGTTGACGTCTTCCTCGAGCGTGCATGCGGCAATGAACGCGCCCACTTTGCGCCCCAGGCGGCCTTCCACCCGAGCATCACGGATGGCGCGCATCAGTTGCTCCACATGAGCGGTTTCGGTTTCGTTGAGTGAGGCTCCTGCTGTCCAGCGTTCCAGTTTTTCCAAGGTGATGAATCCGGCGTTGATGCCATCCATCAGGTCGTTGAGGGAATACGCGGTGTCATCGGCCCAGTCCATGATCTCGCACTCGATCGACTTGAATCCATCGCGGACTTTGCCAGGAGTGTACTCCAGCGGAAACGCCTGGTCGCCGTAGACGAAGTCAATGTAACGATCCTGCTGGTCGTAGAGAAAGTGGTTCTCTGGATCGTCCAGCTCGCTGTGCAGCGTTTTGTATTTGAGCACGCCATCGAGAAACGCCCGGCATGGATTCATGCCGCGACCGCTGTTGGAAAAAATGGTTTCGGTCAGCATGCGCAGCGTCTGTGCGTTGCCCTCGAATCCCCCATACGGCTGCATCAGCCTGTTCAATGTGCGCTCGCCGGTATGCCCGAATGGCGGGTGGCCGATGTCATGCGAAAGGCAGCTGGCTTCCACGACATCGGGATCGATAAAAAAATCGTCACTCAGCAGTGGTGAGGTGCTCTGCAGATAAGAACAGATACTGCGGCCGATCTGCGATACTTCGATCGAATGCGTCAGCCGTGTGCGGTAGAAATCGTAGTCACCGGAAAGGAACACCTGCGTCTTGTTCTGCAGACGCCGGAATGCCGATGTGTAAATGATCCGATCCCGATTCCGCTGAAATACGGTGCGGTAGTCGCCAGTGCCGGTGGGCTCTGGCTCAAGGCTTTCGAGATCGAAGGTGTTGTAGAAGCGGTTGTCCATGGGAGACGTACTTCTCTTCTACCGAATGTGGGGCAAAGTGCAACTCACGACCGATCGCCGCATTGGCCGCGCTGGCCTCGATCGTTGGTCTTGCGCTCCCGTTCCTTCTTTGGCTCGCGAGGCGGCTCGGGCGTAGGGGCCGCAGCCATCCGGTAAAATGTATCTGGAACCGGAGCGGTGATGGTGATCCTTTCGCCATGAAACGGATGATCAAAGCTGAGCACGTAGGAGTGCAGCGCCAGTCGCTTGTTGTCACGGATCTTGCGCCCATACTTGGAGTCGCCGACAATCGGCCATCCTTTGTCAGCAAGGTGGACGCGGATCTGATTCTTGCGACCGGTCAGCAGATAAATCTCCATCAGTGAGCGATCGCCGACGGTCTTGATCACTTTGTATCTTGTGTGCGAGAGCTTGCCTTCCTTTGGATCCAGTGTGGAAAAAACGCGCCGAGCGGAGTTCTCTGCGAGGTAAGTGGTGATCGTGTCCTCGGCCGGTTCTGGATGGCCCTCCACGAATGCAAGGTAAGTCTTTTCAGCGTTCTTCCAGTTGCTCTGCAGCGTGATCTTTGCCTGCTCAGTGCGGGCGAACACGACGGCACCCGAGGTATCGCGATCGAGCCGGTGGACGATGAAAATCTGCTCGCGTGACTTGGGGTTGCCCTTCTTCACGTAGTCGGTCAAAGCTGCATGCGCCGTGCGGCCGCCATCTTTTCCGGTGCCGATGGTCAGCAGGCCTGCTGCCTTGTTGACGACAATGACGTCCCTATCCTCATGCAGGATGTCCATGCCCATGGGCTGGTGTTTCCTGCGGGCGGGACGATCAGAGCGATTGGGACGTTTAGGGCGTTTGCGTGACACAGAGACAACTTCGGTGCAGCAGGCGTGTCGACAAGCACGGATTTCGCCAAACATTTACGACAGAGCTGCCTTCAGCTTCTGCCCTACTCGCTTGACGGCTCTGCGGCCTTCATCGAAGTATCCCGCGCAGTGGACGAAACCATGAATCTGACCGCGCCAGCGCTCGAAGTCCACTTTTGTTCCCGCGATCTTTAGCTTGGCAGCGTAGCTCTCGGCCTCGTCCCGGAGCACGTCGAACTCTGCAGTCAAAATCCAGGTGGCTGGCAGCCCTGACAGATTTGTCTCTCGTGATGGAGACGCTGCCCTCTCGTTTGAAGAATCGCTACCGCAGTAGCAGTTCCAGAAGTACTGCATCTGTTCTTTAGACAGTCCGTGGTCTGTCGCGAAGTCCGTGTAAGAAGCGGTATCGCATCCCGCATCGATAACCGGATAGATCAACGCCTGGAATACGATGGCAGGATGGTCGTCTGAAGTGGCACGCAGATCGCGTGCGGCTCGGCTCACCAGTGCGGCCAGGTTGCCTCCTGCGCTATCGCCAGCCACCGCGATCCTTTTGGGATCGATCTTGAAGAGTTCGGCATTGAGATGGACGTAATGGAGGGCTTGAAAGCAATCATCCGCAGCTGCCGGAAACGGGTGCTCCGGCGCGAGTCGGTAGTCGACAGAAACGATCGCCGCCTCACTGAAATGGCACAGGTGTTGGCACAGCGTGTCATGCGTTTCCACGCTTCCCATCACCCAGCCGCCACCATGGAAATAGAGTACCACTGGAAGGGTGTCATCACTGCTGCCCTCAGGTCGATACAGGCGACACGAAACGCCATCTCCTGATTCGCGAGGCACAACAAAATCTGAAGCTCTAACATCTTCCCTGGGCGGCAGGAAAACCGCAGTTTGTCCGGCAAACATCTCGCGGGCGGCTGCTGGAGTCATTTCCGAGACGGTTGGCCCACCAGCGGCTGCAACAGCTGTCAGAAACTTCTTAGCTTGTTGATCCATGAGTCCATTTATCAAAATGGCCAGGTAATTTCAAGCGCGCACACCGGATACCCGGATAGCTGGCAGTGTTTCCCCGGAAGGTGAGGGGATCCTTGTTGCATTTCCTCTCGTGGCCGTGCGATACCTGTGGCCCCTCATTTTTTAATGATCAAGAATCTCGCATGCCCCGAAATCTGGTTCGTTACTGGCAGCCAGCACCTCTACGGCCCCGAAGCCCTGAACGAAGTCGCGGCCAATGCCGAGGCAATCGCTCGCTCGCTCAGTGCTGCCAAAGCCATTCCTCTCAAGGTCGTCTTCAAGCCGATCGTGACCCGACCGGAGGAAGTGCGGGAGCGTTGCCTCGAAGCCAACAACGACGACAACTGCGCTGGCCTGATCCTGTGGATGCATACATTTTCGCCGTCGAAAATGTGGATCGGCGGACTGACTGCGCTGCTCAAGCCCTTCCTCCACCTGCACACCCAGTTGAGCCGTGACCTGCCATGGGGTAAGATCGACATGGACTTCATGAATCTTCACCAGTCCGCGCATGGTGACCGCGAGGCTGGGTTCATCCACACCCGCATGCGCCTTGAGCGCAAGGTGGTCGTCGGCCACCACAGCGATCCGGAAGTCCACGATCGACTCGCTGCCTGGATGCGCGCGGCGCGTGCTCATCACGACATGCAGGGCATGAAGATTGCTCGCATCGGTGACAACATGCGCGAGGTCGCCGTGACCGACGGCGACAAGGTGGCTGCCGAGATGCGCTTTGGCTACGCGGTAAATGGATACGGAGTGGGTGACGTGGTCGCTCACGTGGACGCGGTCTCAACGGCTGCCGTAACGCGGCTTTGCAGCGAGTACGAAGACAGCTACAAGATGACGAAGGATCTGCGCCAGGGCGGCAAACGCCATGCGTCGGTTCGCGATGCTGCAGGCATCGAGCTTGGCCTCCGTTCCTTTCTCGACGACGGCGGATTCAAGGGCTTCACCACCAGTTTCGAAGCCCTCCATGGGCTCAAACAATTGCCGGGCATCGCGGTCCAACGCCTCATGGCCGATGGCTACGGCTTTGGCGGAGAGGGCGACTGGAAAACCTGTGCCCTGCTTCGCTCAATGAAAGTGATCGGAGCAGATCTGAAGGGCGGCACCTCCTTTATGGAGGACTACACTTACCACCTCGATCCCAAGCGCCACCTCGTGCTGGGTGCGCACATGTTAGAGATCTGCGAATCGATCGCATCGACCAAGCCCTCGCTCGAAGTCCACCCGCTGGGAATCGGTGGCAAAGAGGACCCGGCTCGACTTGTCTTTAATGCACCCGCTGGCCCAGCGCTCAATGCCTCCATTGTCGACCTCGGCAATCGCTTCCGCCTGCTCGTAAACGAAGTGACAGCAGTGGCCCCGCCCCGGCCGCTGCCCAAGCTGCCAGTGGCCCGGGCCGTCTGGGCATGTCAGCCAGATTTCAAGACTGCCTGCGCAGCCTGGATTTATGCGGGAGGCGCCCATCACACCGGCTACAGCTACGCCGTCACCACCGAACACCTAGAAGACTTCGCCGCGATGAGCGGGATAGAAATCATCGTGATCAACGCCGATACAAAAATCTCCGAACTCAAAAAAGAATTGCGCTGGAACGATATTTCCTACCATCTTTCGCAGGGGTTAGGCAGAGTGTAGCGTTAAGTCAAAGCGAAACTGCTCACTGAGAAAATGAGACACAAACTAATTTGGTTACTCGTTTCGTTGGTCATACTCGTTGGGGGAATCACCGCGCTTAAGCTCACCGTCCCATTCGCCTACGCTGAAGCATCGCTTCGATCGCCAGCGCTGGAGTTCGTGGTGGAGCTCCAGAAAATGAGCGATGTCGATCCGGAGGAGTGTGCAGAACGTTACCTGTACTACGATACGGACTACCAAAGTGAAATTCCCGCCCGAATCGAGATTACAACCAAGCAGCTCCCCGAAAGCCGGGTGCGGGTATCGATTTACGACCCCAGTTGTCGCGATGATAGTGTTCACTCATCGATTGATCGGATCTATCTTCATCGGACGGACCAGGGAGTCTGGATTCCCTATCGCCATGAATGGTCGCAAACTGGACGTGGACAGTTTGGCTGGACGACTGAGCCTACAAGCTAGTGCAAGAAGACCTAATGAGAGCATGAGAGCAATGACAAGTATCCTCTTCTTCGTCTCGCTGGTGCTCGGCGTCGTCCATTCAGGCATCGCTGACGAGAACGTAATCAAGCCCGACAACTTCAAGCATCACATCGAGCGGTTCAATGCGATGGCGGAAGAAACCGTCGTCAACTTGATCCCGAACGCCGAGTCGTGGGATTGGCTTCAGCAGAACATTCCATTCTTCGAGTGTCCGGATAACGCGGTCGAGGAGATCTATTACTTTCGCTGGTGGTCATTCCGCAAGCATCTCAAGCAAACGCCTAAAGGATTCGTATTCACGGAATTTCTTACGCCAGTTGGTCACGCCGGCGATTTCAATACGGTGAGTTGTGCGTTAGGTCATCATATTGCCGAAGGCCGCTGGCTGCACGATCGAAAGCCGATCGACCAGTACATGCTCTACTGGCTCAGAGGTTCCGATGGCAAGCCGGCGCCCAAATTTTACAAGTTCAGCAACTGGCTGGCAGCTGCCGCGTGGGAACGTTATCTAGTGGCCCAGGACAAGCAGTTCCTCTTAGGAATCCTCGACGATCTGGTGACCGACTATGGCGTGTGGGAGCGGGATCGGCAGTTACCCAGTGGTCTGTTCTGGCAGCACGATGTGAAAGATGGAATGGAGGAATCGATCAGCGGCTCCCGCCGTGAACAGCAGGCGCGACCGACCATCAACAGTTACATGTTCGCCAACGCACGGGCGATTCATGAGATTGCGCTCCTGGCTGATCGACCGGAGCTGGCAAGAGAATTTGGCATCAAGGCGGAAGTCCTCCGGAAGCTGACATCCGAGTATCTCTGGGATCCTGAACTGAAGTTCTTCACCGTGCGTCATCCTGAGAAAGGATTCGCCAAAGTGCGCGAGGCGATCGGCTTCATTCCCTGGCGCTTCCACCTGCCCAGGCCAGGAGCTGGATATGAAGTCGCCTGGGCTCAATTGATGGATGAAAAGGGATTCCGAGCACCCTTCGGTGTCACCACAGCAGAGCGCCGCCATCCAAAGTTCCGCTCCAGCGGGATTGGCACCTGCGAATGGGACGGCGCCCTCTGGCCTTTCGCCACATCCCAGACACTCGATGCCCTGGCCAATGTGTTGTGCGACTACCCGCAGGATGTCGTCACTGCCAGCGATTACTTCGACGTGTTCCGCACCTACGTGAAATCGCAGTATGCCGATGGCAAACCTTTCATCGGCGAATACCAGGACGAAGTCACTGGCGCCTGGATCAACCGTGGAGATCGCAGCGCATTCTACAACCATTCCACATTCGCCGACTCACTGATCACTGGCCTCATGGGGCTGCGCCCGAGGGCGGACGATGTGATCAAAGTCCATCCGCTTGTCCCCGCAGGAACCTGGGACTGGTTCTGTCTCGATCGCATTCAATATCACGGTCGCAGTCTCACCATCCTCTGGGACAAAGACGGTACCCGCTACGGTCGCGGCGCTTGCCTGCAGGTGCTGGCGGACGGTGAGCAGATTGCGAGCAGTGATGCGTTGGTAAAGCTTTCCGGGGTTCTGCCGAAAAGCTGACCCAGAATCCAGTTGTCATTTCGAGAACTGCTGAAGCCTCAAGTCAATCGCAGCAGCAGCACGGGCAATCACAATCGCAGCCTCCTTTTCCACAGCACTTGCAACAATCGCAGCAGCGGCAGCAGTCGCAAGTAGGGACGCAATCGCAGTAGTCACAGCAGCTGGACTGGTTGTCCTTCGACTTTTTTCTTTTCTTCTTCCTCTCGCCCTCGGTCGGAGTTGCGGTTTGTGGAGCGAGAATGGTCTGCGCAGTAGCCCGCAGCGAGCTGACGAGTTGCCCGATGAGGTCACCGAAGTGGATGAATTCTCCCTGTAGTCCTGAAGTGATTTCCTCCAGTTGCCCGACTCGCTGCAGGGCGGCATCGGTCACTGCGGGAAGGCCAATGTGGTGAACCGGATTGAATGCTCCTGTCTTGCGGTCCCGATCTCTGTCGGTAGCGGCATCTAACAAATACACCAATGAACCAAGGTGATTCCCAAATTGAGCGAAGGAGCCGCTCGAAATCCGGGTGTCGGCTCCCTGTAAGGCTGCGGTTTGCGAGATGATGGCGGAGTAGGCGGTGGAAGTGGGCGCCGTCACCAGTTCCAGATTCTTCCTTTCAGCTGCGAATGCACGTTCGCGCTCTGCCTGCTCGTCGAAGCCTGCTGCCAACGTCGCAGGGCACAGTCCCGTTGCTCCCAACACAGCTCTCGCATGTTCGAAGCTGCCTCTGGCCATGGAAAGTAACCCGGATGCCACGCTTCGATTCCATCCTGAATCGTCGAGCGCATTGTCCCGCAGCTTCATTTCCAAACCGAACACAGTTACTGCAGACGCGTAGGTCACTGCTGGCCCAGTTTCGAAGTGCTCGCGCTTTTTTCCAAATGGATTGCAGCAAGTCGATCGGGAAATCACCGGTTGCTCCCGCATCTGTGCGGCAGCCAGCACTGCCAGAAAGGTGCTGTCCCGGTTTACCAGAAATCGCGCAGGCAACCCGTAGTCACCTCGCAATCGATTGCACAATCCGCAGAAAAACGAGCGGTAGGCACGGGCATCACCGCCGCGGCATCCACTACAGGGAGATCCAAAGTAACCGAACATTGAGGAATCTGAATACCAATGTTGAAACCAGTGAATCAATAGCAATTACCTGCTGCAGCTGGTCGCCCTCACGCTACCTTTCCGCGCTTGAATGCTGCTACGATGCCAGGTCGCTGGAGAACAATAATGGTGAAGATGCCCAAGGTAGTGCCAAAAGGAAATTGGAGCAGGGAGATTGCCGCTGTCACCATGCAGAGCGCATAGCGTTTGCGCTTTTGCAAGGAGCGACCGGTTAGCAACATTAGACCGGCTGTAAGCCAAGTGACCAGCGCCAGGAGAGCGCTAACACCAATCACGATTCCTCCGACAACTTTGGCGTCTCTATGCATTCCAGGGGGCGGAACCGCTTCCGGTTCGAATTCAAACTCCTGTCCGGGTTCTGCTTCGACAGCGATTGGCTCCGGCGGGGCTTCGCCACCAAACAGAACTTCTTCCTGCATCTTCTCGTGTTCCTGGTGGGCTTGCCGTTCCAGTTCCGCGTAGTTGGGGCCGGAAAACTCCTGATTCGTCAGCAGCATCAGGCCAAAAACGGCGTAGGCAATGGGAATGAGACCAAACAGAAATGTAAGTCCGGCCAGAATGTAGTGAAAAATCGCGAGCAGCTGCAGATGCGAGGCATCAGCGTCACTCAACCCGTCCGCCCTCATGGTGCTTGAGGACGCGGGGGGATCGGGAGGCAATGGGGGAGGGACAGAATCCATCATTCAGAGGCATCTTCGGTGGTTGACTCTCAGCTTAATCCTATGAATGGCGGGAATCCATGACATTCTAGCGTGGCATCGGTGGTCATCCGGGGTGCCGCTGAAATGCCTCCCTGTCCCGTTGGAGCACATTGAGAGGTCTTCGCTGTGTGCAGCGTGCTCGATTTTGCTGTGTGTGGACAATTGCGCTCAGGTTCGAGCGCCCGATGTCTCCCGTGGCACTTCTGTGGCCGATCCCTTCAATGCAGGCGTTCACCTACGGCGCCTCGTTCGAGGATCAGTGTGCGTTACTTTTGGGGGGCCTACTCGCTCGTTGCTCGGGTGAAATGCTCGCGGATGAATAGCGGAGTCGCGCCCAATTGTCCCTGACGCAGTGGGATTACCACGGTTTCGGTGCCGTCGCCGTTGTCGATCTTTTCGGCAGCAGCGATATCGAGATTTTCGACGGTGCGGCTCCATGAGTCCGGGTTGAGAGATGTCGATGCCTCCAGATAGATGCGAGCACCATTGACAACATGATCGATTCCGGGAACCCCAATGCCTCCCGCGCCAATCGTGTATGCGACCGCATGTTCCGTGCCGACAGTCACCGCCGAGAGATGGGGAGGTGCGGGATCAAAACGCATTGGATTGGCTCCAAGAGCAGCTTCGATCCAGTTCGGGCGGTTGTCGCCATCCGGGTCTGCTTCGGGTGCGGCAGATGCGCCGGTCAGGCCATTGGCCGATGCCCATGCGGTCAGCAATGCCGTGCCGTCCTGTCCGTTAGGAATTCCCTTGATGGTGCTGATGCCGCTGCTCTGGGACTGGGCATTCCACGACCATGTTGCGGGCGAAGAATCGATGACTGTATACGATCCGGCTGGCAGCGACACCATCGGCCACACTTCCCAGTAGGCATTGCTGACGCCGCCCTGCCCAATACGTCCCTCGCTCTGCCAGGGGCCATAGACTGTTCCATCGCTGTGGCGCAGGGCGATCGTTCCCGGAGGTGTGCCGTTGTTGAAGTAGTGGTAGTCCATCACGTAAGTGATCAGGGTGGGGAAGTCTAAGGTGAACGTCGTCGGCTGTGGGGGGGCGCTCTGAACACCGGCGATGTTGTTGTTGTCAAAAACTCCCGTCTCGCCGCTTTGTATGTTTACAGTCAATGTAAGATTCGCCGTGCCACCGGAGCCAGTGGCGGTGACGGGAACGGAGTAGATTCCAGCGGTTGCCGGTGTGCCTGAAATCATTCCGGAAGCAGTGTCAATCTCCAGGCCATCTGGAAGCCCCATGGCGCTGAAGGAAGTTGCTGCCGGGACTGAAACGATGCCGTAGGCGAGGGGAGATCCAACGGTTCCATTGAGAATGGTGGCGCTTGTGATGGCAGGCACCGCAACCACAGGAGAGCCGGTAACACCTGCAACGAACGCCTCTTTGTAAAGGAGTGTCCCGTGATGCCCGTTGCCAGAGGCGTCACGTGTCGATCCATCCAACGGATACCAGGCGACCAGCCCGGGCTCATTGCCGGAAAGCGCCAGAGTTTTCCGTGCCATGATATCAGCACGGCTCAGCGCGCGATCCCAGATTCGAACGTCATCGATCGTGACGGTTCCGTCAGCGCGTTGGCTATTGTCACCACCCAGGAACACAGGGCCACGACCGGCCTTAACCATCCCTGTGGCAGCAGTGGCTGCGACTTGTTCGCCGTCGACAAAGAGCCGCATATTCTCGCCAGCCTGTTGGGAATCGTAAGTCACAGCGATATGATGCCAGTCGCCATTCACGATCGGTTCGCCGCCCACCAGCACATAGCCATCCGATTCCGTGGCAATGCGCACATCAGCCTGGCCGGATCTCCAGTTTCCGATGAGAACAGTCTCCCAGGCCCCTCCAGCACCTGGGCCTTGTTTCTCCACGTAGTAACTTTCAACGTCTGAGCTGGCCAGCTGTGACTTGACCCAGCACTCAATCGTCAGCGCGGATCGTGGCAGTAGACTTCCGTCATCGGGAACGAGCATGCCGTCCCAGCGTTCGGTTCCTGTGCCGTCGCCGGGATTTCTGATGGTGGTCATTTGCAAGGCCTGCTTGCCACTGAGGGGTGCGGGTTCGGGGTCGATGCGGGCGTAGAGCACATCGGGATCACCAAAAACTCCCGTTGAGTACCATGTCCATTTTCCCTCACAGATGATGTGCGTGGCTCCTGCTGCATCGCTGGCAAATTGCGGTCGGTTGCTTTCGCGCAGTGACCAGATGGGCCCAACGGCTGTGGTCGTGAACGTTGTGCCATCGTCGAGTGATCGAAACCGCCGCAAGCCAGTGGTGACAATGTCCAGGGCGGTCACGCCAGGTTGCCCAGTGGGAACGCGTTTCATCACTGGCCACCAGCCATCGGCAGCAATCGACTCGCCTGCAGGATCCGTCGCTTCGATGAGTGGCCCGAAACTTGCACCGCCGTCGGTCGATCGGCGCAGGTAGATCTTCGATGCACTGGTGTGGATCAGTGCGAAGACAAGATCGCCATCGGTGGTGATCGTCTGCCGCGGGTACAACTGCGCTGGATTGATGCCGGTGCCCGCAGTGAGATTCTGTGCAGCTTCCCACGAGCGCCCGCCATCGGCAGAGCGGCGATAGAATACGCCGTTGGTTCCTTCCGCGTCTTGGGCCAGCCAGAGCGCATGGGCTCGACCGGAATTACAGGCGATGATCGGGCTGTAGTGATAGTCGTGGGAAAGATTGCTGCGGTGCAGATCATTGGTCGATGGAACCGAGATGAGCTGCTGACGGAAGCTTGCTCCACCATCATCTGAGACCGCCATGTGCAGATCACCTTTCCAGCCCCATGCGGTATTGCCCCATTGCAGGCAGATCACCGCAGCCATGTCACCGGTGAATACAAAATCGTCCAGACTCCAGGAGCCTCCTTCGCCGCCCGTCATCGCCACCGTATCAGTAAACGTCGCACCGAAGTCGGTGGATATCAGCACGTGAACCCCCAGGTTGTTGTACCAGTTCGGCGACTGCCGGTAGCAGATCGCCAGTTTTCCATCAGCGGAGGCCACGCGAACATCGTAGGCGTGCCACGGCCCCTCAGACGCCCACATCACGCGGGGAGTCTCGAAGCTGGCTCCGTTGTCCATCGAACGCAGGTACATCATCTTCCCATACCAGCCACCACCCTCGCCTCCATACGCGCCAAAGGCAATGTGCACGGTTCCATTGATCACGGCCAGATGCTTGTTCAATGGACCCGCGAGTGGATCGCGCAATGCCAGATCCTGCTGGTAAAACTCATAGGTGGGCAACCACGTTCTGCCGCGATCCGGCGATCGCTTGTGGCAGATTTTGTGACCACCATCGGGATGCCTGGCAAACCAGAACACATGCACATTGTCACCCTCGGTCACGATTTCCGGTGACTCGTCGGAAAGTCCCGGTGCGGTCTCCGCTGAAGATTCCGAAAGGTTGGCGATCGATGACGATAGATCTGCGTTCTTGGCATCTGTTGTCGAGACCGCTTGGAGGAAAATGCTTCCGAGGAGCGCAACGCGAAGGATTTTACCAATAGAGCCAGGGATCCAGATGGGGGCGGCGTGGCAAATACAGACGGGGAGTTTCATGGTACTTCAATCAACAGCCTCAAAGTCTCTGGTGCCCCGCGCGATTTGGCTATGGCAGCGCGTTCATTGCGCTTGAATCCAGCTCCAGCATGGTATTCGGAGGATGGGGATTTGCATGCGGTGGATGAGGTTTCCATTTCGGTGCCCCGCACTTTTTCTCTGTTCGGTGGAATCAATAGGGCACGGTGGAATGCAGGAAGTAGCCTGAGCTTTAGCTCAATTCTCCTGCACAATAAGATGATAAGATCGAGCTAAAGCTAAAGCTCGGGCTACTTTCAGTCGAACCATACCTGAACACGTGAGTGTGACAGGCGATGACGATGGCCTGTCAATCACATGGCCGCTGGGATTAGGAAGAGGGATCAGCAGCCTCCAGGCGCTTGCGCACGTAGGCGGCGCGGTCAGGTGGAAAGTCTGGCAGCCACTCGTCGGCCGTGGCGGTCGCCTCGTTTTCGATCAGGCTGTCGACAAGGTCTTCGAGGACTTCCTCGGCGAAGGGATGGTCGGGGGCGGTGGTGAGCCACTCGATCGCTTTCGGTGAGCCAACGAAGTTGATCGAAAGCGACTGGTAGGCGGTTTCACGGCTGGTGGGGTCGAGCGAATCCAGCCACGCAACCACGGCATCGCGCAGTCCGGCTTTTCTCACGGTGGCAGGCAGGGCAGTCAGCATGCGAACGGCTGCATCTGGATCGCGATTCACCCAGCGGTTCAACCGAGCATTGCTGTGAAGCGAATTCACATCTTTTCCACAAACTTACGGAGCCATTCCACCTTTTCACTGGCAGGTAAGAGCGCTGCGAACTCGAATGCGGCATCGGGGTTTGTATCGAAAGCGTCAGGGCTTACCCAGGTGCCTGCGGCTTCGATGCCAGTCGTAGCTGCGACGTTTCTCATCGTCTCGATTGCGCCACCGGGATCGGTCTCTGCCCAGCGGTTCAGGGCAAGCCCAAGGAGAGCATCGCGGAGACCGCTGCGCGGTTGATCGGCGAGCTCTGCTGCCACCGCTGCGGCATTCTCCCCTGGCCAGCCGTTGCTCCGCATCGAAAGAGTTACGGCACCCAGTTGACCCGAAAAGGATGCGCTGAGGTCTAATGAAAACGGTGTGGTTGAACCTTCGACGGCAGCGTCGGGAAAGATCTCCGAGAAAACGGACACGATTTCTTCGAGTGGTGCGTCTGAAATCCCTGTAGCCACCGTGCTGGCGGCAGTCATACTCGGAGTGCCAAACTCAGGAGGATTCTTTTGCAGCCAGCGAAATGCCTGCCGGTAGTCCTGGCTGGCAAACTCCCGCAAGGCACTGTGGAAGTGATCGGTGGTCGCTGCATAGGTCACAGCTGCCTCTGGATCGATCCGGGCCCATGCCTTGATCACAGCCGCTGTGGCGTTGCGTTCATCGTGGCCACTGTAGGCATCCTTCGCCCAGGCCAGCGCTGCCTGCGGATCGCGTTCCACCAGGACATCGGCGACTTCGCGCAAGAGATCACCGCCGAATGCCCCTTGCTCGACAACCAAACGCATGGCGTCCTCCGTGCGTTCGTGGGCGAATGTCCGCATTAACTCCCGAGCGGAATCGCCATGGTGACCGCTGGCCAGATACGCTTCGATCGCATCTGGATTCCGCATCGCATCCAGCCGCAGCAGTTCTTCTTTACGAATGGCTATACTTTGCTCCGCAGCCTCGCGATCCACTCGCGCCCACACGCGGTCGGCGAACGGCCCGCCGGTTTCGTAGATCCATTGTCCAAGTGAAACGCCACGTGCATCCACGTTCTCTTGCCAAGCCCGGCCCAGCTCCTTCAAATACTCAATGGCAGCTTCCGGCGCGATTTCGCACCACTGCGCGATGACTAGCAGCAGGCGATCCTCCTTTGCCGGATCATCGCCCATCCACAGTTCCTGAATGATTGCCGGATAGTCGGAAGCGACATCCTCTGCCATCTCTGCCAAAGTGAAGCCTGCGGAAACAGTTTCCGTCACCAGTGGTGATTGTAATTCCGGCGCCTGCCCGCCTGATTCCGAAGTTTCTACAACAACGGAGCCAGCGCCCGGCCCAAGCGCATATCCCAGCAAGCACATCGCTACCGCATAAATTCCAGGGACAATCTTCTGCATTCCCTCCATTGTGGGCAAGCATGGTTTCAAGTGTAAAGCCTGTTTCCCTTTCGGCCTTTCGGATGGTAGTAATCGGATATGAGGGTACCGTTTCCTTCCCTGAAGAAGAGCCAAAAAGATCCCGAAACAAACCCAATGAAGTAGAATGCTGAAGTCCAACACCCCCATCATCATCAAGCTGATACTTGCATTGACTCTTCAAGCAGTCGTGTGTTACGGACAGGAGGCGACGACTGAGGCTGACGTCATTGTGTACGGCTCCACTCCTGGCGGATTCTGCGCTGCGATTGCGGCGGCCCGCGAAGGAGCCTCGGTCATTCTCCTTGAGCCCACCCACCACATCGGCGCGATGAGCACTGGTGGGCTGAGCCATTGCGACTCCAACCAGATGGTGCGCGCCACGGTAATGGGGCTGTTCGACGAATGGCACACAAGGGTGGTGAAGGACTACACGGACCGTGGACTACAGGCACCCTACAACCCAGCGGTGAAGGATCAGTCACGCTGGACCTTTGAGCCACACGTCGCGATGCGAGTGACGAAGCAGATGCTCGACGAGGCGGGAGTCACGGTGCTGACGGAACGCTACCTGACGTCGGTGACGAAAGATGGCGCTCGCATCACATCGCTGATCACGAAGAACGGCACGTTCTCTGCCAGGATCTTTGTGGACGGCACTTACGAGGGCGACCTGATGGCTGCGGCCGGAGTGGACTGGACGATCGGCCGTGAAGGACGCGCCGAGTATGGCGAGTCATTCGCGGGCAAGCGGTACCCAAAGGTGAAAATGGACACGAACGGCTTTGGCGATGGAGGCGAGCCCCTGCCGTTGGTCACGACCAACAATGGCGGGCCAGAAGAGGCTGGCGACAAGAATATCATGACCTACAGCTTCCGGCTGTGTCTGACAAAAGACCCGAAGAATCGCGTTCCTATACCGGTGCCAGAAGATTACGATACGGCCCGGTTCGAGATCATCCGCCGATACCTGAAGGCTGGGGGCGACAGCAATCAGATCGGATTCGACCTTTACCCATTGCCGGGCGGCAAGCTCGACGGCAACAACTCGATCGGTCGTCAGTTCTCAATCGGGCTGGTCGGCGGAGGCAAAGACTGGCATGCCGCGGACGAGGCTGGAAGGAAGGCTATCTGGGAGGCACACAAGCAGTACACGCTCGAGTTCTATCACTTTCTCACTAACGACCCGACAGTGCCGGTGAAGATGCGGGATCACTACGCCGAGCTCGGTTTTTGCAAGGACGAGTTCGCGGCCGATGAACACTTTCCCCCGGCTCTCTACGTCCGGGAATCGCGCCGGATGAAGGGCCTGCACGTGATCAGCCAGAGGGACATTCTCGATGACCCCGAAAAGGACGACCCGATCGCGATCTCCTCATTCCCGATCGACTCGCACGACTGCCAGCGGATCGCACTCAAGGGTGGCGGCGTGATCAACGAGGGCACGATCTTTCCAGTGCGAAGATCGAATCCGAAGCAGGGCTACGCATACCATATTCCTTACCGCTCAGTTCTGCCCAGGATCGAGCAGTGCGACAACCTGCTGGTGCCCGTAGCGCTCTCTTGCACGCACGTCGGGATCTCATCGCTGCGGATCGAAGGGACGTGGATGGTGATCGGTCAAGGCGCTGGCGTCGCTGCTGCCCTGTCAGCCAGGGATGGGATAGCGGTGCAGGAGCTATCGTATGCGAAGCTGCGCGCGCGACTGTTGGCACAGGGGCAGGTCTTGGACCTCCCCGCTGCCGCGCCCGCTGACGGGAGGTGAGCAAGAGGCTGGCGCAACCATTTGGCATTGATAATTGCGTCCTACGTGTCAGGATCGATGCGATTTGATTTTGTAGCGGCCGCTGACGAATTACAGACAAGCCAATGACGATTCCTGATGACATTCCTGGCATCGAAGTGCGGAACCTGCACCGTAGGTTCGGGGATCTGCGTGCGGTGGAGGGAGTGTCGTTTACGGTGCCGAGAGGGCAGGTGGTGGGTTTCGTTGGGGCGAATGGTGCTGGCAAGACGACGACGATGCGCATTTTTGCCACGCTCGAATACCCGACCTGGGGATCGGCGCATGTGCTGGGGATCGATGTCGTCAATCATCCGGCAAAGGTTCGCCGGATGCTCGGGTGGATGCCGGACAGCTTCGGCACTTACACGCACATGACGGTGGTCGAGTATCTCGACTTCTACGCGAGGGCGTTGGGCTATCGGGGAGACGAGCGCGTTTCCAGGATTGCTGAAGTGATGCACTTCACAGATCTGACTGGACTGGCGGATCGGTTGACCAACAAGTTGTCGAAGGGCATGGGCCAGCGGCTCTGTCTGAGCCGGGCTCTGATCCATGATCCGGAAGTGCTCATTCTCGATGAGCCGGCGGCAGGCTTGGACCCGAAGGCGAGGGTTGAATTGAAACACCTGATCCGGATTCTTGCGGAAGAAGGGAAAACGATCCTGATCAGCTCGCACATTCTGTCAGAGTTAGGGGAGATGTGCGATACGCTATTGTTCATCGACAATGGCAGCATCGTCCATCATGGAACCTCCGAGAGTCTCAAGAAAGGGCGCGATGATGCCACTATTGTCAATGTCCGGGTCGCGGGCGACACAGCGCCACTCTACAATTGGATTACGATGTCCCCGCATGTCGACCTGGTCGAAGAGCGTAAGTCGGGGGCTCGGCTGCGCATTGATTCACAGGAGCAGGAACGCATCGCTGACGTGCTGAAGCGTCTGGTGCAGGATGGCATCGCTGTGACAGATTTTCATCAGGAGGAACGCAATCTGGAGGATGCCTTCATCGATATTCTGTCCGACCTGGAGGCTGCTCGAGTGGGCAAGGAATATGAAGGAGCACCGCCGACTTCGCTATCCGCTTTGCAGCAGCCACCGAAGTTGCCGCCTCCGCCGCTCAAGAGCGGGAAGGTCAAAAACGATTTGTCGGAAATTCCCGAGCCGGATGCGCTGACCGAGTTCAAACCACCTCCGCCACCCAGGTTTTCTCCGGACGAATACTGAAACCTCGACGCAATGAGCAGCGCTGCAGAAGAATGCAATCCAGCCGCACGCCTGACGGATTTCTCTGACTGGCTGAGTCCGATGCTGGTCAAGGAACTGCGGCAGGGACTGCGGACAAAGGTCTTTGTCGTCGCGTTCATCGTGTTGCAGGGGCTGCTGTCGATGGTGTTGTTCTTTTCGCTCGATGGTAACTCCAGCGGCAGTAGTTATTCGTTCTGGTTCGTGTCGGCCGTGCTCCTGGTGGGTGTCATGCCGCTGCGGGGATTCGCGGCGCTCAGCGATGAAATCGAGGACAATACGCTGGATCTTATCATGATCACGCGGCTCTCATCGCTGCGGATTGCGTTTGGAAAGTGGAGCGCCCTGGTGGTGCAGACGTTGCTGCTCTGCGTCACGATTTTGCCGTATGTCATCATGCGTTACTTCCTCGGAGGGATTGATCTCAAGGTGGAGCTAACCGCGTTTTTCTATCTGTTCCTGCTTTCGTCCGTGCTCTCAGCACTGACCATTGCGTTCTCCGTTTTTCCTTCGTTTCTGGTGCGTTCCGCTCTGGCGATGGTAGTGGGATCTCTTGCCGCGCGATTTACGGGGCAGCTCATCGATTTCCAATCGATTCCGGCAGAATGGCTGTCCCCAGGTAGCCTGATGGTGGCGGTCTTCGCGAGTGGTTACGCCAGCTGGTTTCTGCTGGAGTTCGGAGCCTCGCGCATTGCTTCCGCCGCGGAGAATCACGCTGTCCGCAAGCGCCTGGTCAGCATGGTTGTCGTCACCATCGTGGCTGCGCTGTCAGATCCGGCATGGCGCGTCCTGCCGCTGGCACTTGCCCTGATTCCAGTGGTTGATGCCCTGGCCGAACCGATCAATGTCAATCGCTCGGTGCTGCTGCCATTCGTTCGCCGGGGATTCTTCGGCAGAGTTGCAGGTCGACTCCTCTATCCAGGATGGAGTTCCGGTGTCTGGTTCACCCTGGTCATGGCCGGAATCGTCGTGCCGTTCGACGCGTTCAAGACACCGGCTCCCGCAGCCCTGGTGCAATGGCTGGCGTGGCCTGCGGCAGCTTTGTTGCCGGTGCCGGTGTTGTGGATTCTGGAAAAATGGAAGCCGCCAGGGAGCCGATTCGGGCTTTATATGATTGTTCAGTCGGCGGTGAGCTCCCTTGGCTTTGGTGTCCTGTTAGTGGCCACGGCTTCCAGGCAGCATTGGGTGGCACTGGTGGCATGCGCTTTGCCGAATGGTGCGCTGGCTGCCACTTTTGGAGATCAATACGCTGATCTGCTCTGGCAGTCCCCGGAGCTGACTCATTCAGTGGTCTGTGTTTCAACTGGTTGCATCGTGCTGGTGAGTCTGATGGCATCGTGGCTCGGCTTCCGAAGCGTGTGCGCCGCCGAGCGGGAAATCGGCCGCAGCACAAGACCGGATGCGGAATTGGATTGAGATTCTCAGGCGCCTCGGTCTATTCTGCGATTCATGGTATTGCAGCCTGGTTCATTGAGCCCGACGTCATTGCGTAGCAGGCCAGTCGGCGTTTGCATTATCCTGCTCTCGCTGGCTGCCGTTGCTATTCATGCGATGGGAGAAACACGATCTTTCGACGGATCTGGAAACAATGAGGCCCATCCTGGCTGGGGCGCTGCGGGAGCCAGACTCGAGCGCCTGTCCCCGGCATTTTATGGAGATCAGGTTTCGACGATTGCAGAGTCTTCCCGTCCGAATCCCCGGAAAGTCAGCAATGTTCTCAGCGAGCAGGCGGCGATCATGGCCAGTGGACATCAACTCAGCGACATGGTGTGGGTCTGGGGGCAGTTTCTCGATCACGATATCTCGATCACGCCCGAATCGGAGAGCGAGTTTGCCGCAGTCATGACCGCCAGTGACGATGTACTCGCGCCCATGATTCCGATGATGCGATCAGCGTATGATTCGGCTACTGGCACCGACGCGACGAATCCACGGCAGCAGACCAACGCGATTACTGCGTTCATTGATGGATCCGGTGTCTACGGATCGAGCGCAGAGCGTGCGATGCGACTCCGCACGGGGCAGGGCGGTCGGCCGGTGATGACTCTGGATGGAATGCTGCCTAAGAACCTGCCAGGTATCGATATGGCAAACCCGGTGAATCTGCCAGTGGAGGCATTGCACAGCGTGGGTGATGTGCGGGCAAATGAGAATCCCGCTCTGCTCGCAATGCACACACTGTGGGTGCGCGAACACAACCGGCTGGCGGAGCAGGCTTCCAGCGAGCATCCGGACTGGACGGACGAGGAAATCTTCCAGTACGCCCGTCGTTTCGTCGGAGCCGAGATCCAGGTGATCACCTATCAGGAGTTCCTGCCGGCCCTGATCGGGGATCTGGCACCCTTGCTTTCTAATGCCGCATACGATCCAACATTGAATCCAGGCATTTTGAACGAGTTCTCTGCAGGCCTCTACCGGCTTGGGCACAGCATGATTCCAACGCACATCGCGAAAGTCGGGCCGGACGGATCAATGTCCGATGTTCCGCTCATCATCTTGCGCGATTGTTTTTTCAATCCCCAGTGCCTCGACGGCCCGGCGTCGGTCGATGCGGTGTTTCGCGGGCTGATGGTCAAGCAGATGCAGGAGGTCGATGTTCTGGTCGTCGATGATCTGAGGAATTTTCTCTTTGGCGTGCCCGGGGCAGGGGGGCTTGATCTGATTTCGCTGAATATCCAACGCGGGCGCGATCACGGCCTTCCCAGCTACAATGACGTGCGCGCATCGCTGGGGTTGGCTAAATGGTCTAAATTCGCCGAAATTGCGACCGAACCACGCCTGGTGGCCGGCCTTGAGTCGCTGTATGATTCTACCGATAGTCTCGATCTCTGGATCGGTGCGATGTCGGAGCCTCACTACGGCGAAGGTAGCGTTGGCGAGACGATTGCAGCCGGGATCCGTGAACAATTCATTAGGCTCCGAGACGGCGATCGCTTCTTCTTCCTCTACGATGATGAGTTGTCCGTTGATGAAAAGGCCGCGCTGATGGGAACCACGCTTAGCGATGTCATCAGCCGGAACACAACGGCAGGAACGCTGCCTGTAGACGCCTTTCACGCCCATCACTCGATGGTGATCGATTCCGATGGTGACGGCATGGATGATCTCGCCGAGTCGATTGCTGGAACGGATCCAAACGATGCCGGTTCCCTGTTCAAGATCACCAAAATAGAGCGTACTCAGAGTGGTGTTCTGTTAGAGTGGAGCAGCATGCCCGGCAAGCTTTATACAGTCGAATACCAGGAGCGGGTCGGTGGCAGGTGGAAATCTCTCGGATCGATCGAAGCTCCCGCCGACGCTTCTGTGCAGGCGTTTACCGACCCTGATCCAAGTATGGAGGGCTACTACCGAGTGAATATACGCCGATAGATCGCCAGGAACACAACTGGAGAAGCAGCTGTTGTCAGGCGCGGGAAATCCCTGCAATCAACCACTCGACAGCTTCCCTGTAGCCGTCCAATCCCTTGCCAATGATGCTGTGTGCACAGTTGCCACGCAGGTAAGAGATGTGGCGGAAGGGTTCGCGCTCCATCACATTCGAAATGTGCACTTCCACCACAGGAATCTCGATGCCTCCGACCGCATCGGCCAGAGCGATGGATGTGTGCGTGTAGCCTCCAGGATTGATCACCACTGCTGTGTCCTTATCAAAGCCAATAGCGTGGAGCGCGTCGATCAGCGCACCCTCGTGATTCGACTGCAGGTACGTCAGGCTATGATCAGGAAACGCTGGAACCAGAGTGGAAAAGTAGTCTTCAAACGTCTGAGTTCCATAGATTTCCGGTTCCCGTTTTCCGAGAAGATTCAAGTTGGGTCCGTTGATGATGTGGATGCGCATTGTTGTAATGAAAGAGTGGATTTTCCGTTCGAGAGTCAATGACCGGATCAAACGATCCCCGCCACCCGCATCGCTTTCTCGCGTTCTGCGAGCGCCAAGTCAGCGTCTACCATTATCTTCACCAGATCGGGGAATTTCACCTTGGGTTCCCAGTTGAGTAACCGTTTGGCCTTGGTTGAATCGCCAACCAGCAGATCGACCTCGGCTGGGCGTTCGTAGCGTTTGTCGTAGACCACGTATTTCTCCCAGTCCAGATTAAGCGCGGCAAAAGTTGCTTCGCAGAATTCCTTAACGGAGTGCGTCTCGCCCGTGGCGATAACAAAGTCGTCCGGTCGTTCCTGTTGTAGAATCAACCACATCGCTTCGACATATTCCTTGGCATATCCCCAGTCGCGTTTTGCATCAAGGTTGCCCAGGTAGAGCTTCTCTTGCAGTCCCAGTTTGATCCGCGTTGCTGCCCGGGTGATCTTCCGGGTCACGAAAGTCTCCCCGCGGCGGGGAGATTCATGGTTGAACAGAATTCCGTTGCTGGCATGGAGCCCGTAGGATTCGCGATAATTAACGGTTAGCCAGTGGGCATAGACCTTTGCGCAAGCATAGGGTGAACGTGGCCAGAAAGGCGTAGTCTCCGACTGCGGAACCTCCCTGACTTCCCCATACATCTCCGACGATGAGGCCTGGTAGAAACGGACTTTGTCGACAAGTCCCGCTTCGCGCACTGCCTCAAGAATGCGCAAGGCTCCGAGTCCAACGATGTCTCCCGTCGACTCTGGAATATCGAATGAGACACGCACGTGACTCTGAGCGCCAAGGTTGTAAATCTCCGCAGGCTTCAGTTCGTAGAGCAGTTTTACCAAGGCTACAGAGTCCGTCAAATCGCCGTAGTGAAGGAAAAGGCGGGTGTTGTCAAAGTGAGGGTCTGTGTACAGATGATCAATCCGCCCCGTGTTAAAAGAGGATGCGCGACGGATGATCCCGTGAACCTCGTACCCCTTCTGGAGAAGGAGCTCAGCGAGATAAGATCCATCTTGCCCGGTAATTCCGGTGATAAGTGCACGTTTCATATGCCTCAACTTACCGCTACTCTCTACCTAACAGTCAACAAGTCCTTTTGATAAGGCGATTACCACAAATGAGAATTGTTGCAAGAATGAGGGGCCTTGGTGACGGAATTTCGGTTCACTGAAGCAGAAACATCTTAAGAAATTGTACGGTTACCATCAGTTCGTAGTCGCGGTTTTCTTTCTTTCTGAAGCCGTGGCCTTCGTTATTTGCTAACAGGTACCAGACGGAGTTGCCGCCTTTCTCGCGGATTGCTTTCACCATCTGGCTGGATTCGGTCTCCGGCACGCGTGGGTCGTTGAGGCCCTGGACGATGAGGAGTGGCTTGCGGATTTTTTCGACCTGATTGGCTGGAGAGATCTTCTGCAGGAATGCGTTCATCTCCGGGTTGCGTTCGTCTCCGTATTCCACCCGGCGCAGATCGCGGCGGTAGTCTTCGGTATTGGTCAGGAAGGTGACAAAGTTTGAGATGCCAACGACATCGATCCCGCATTTGAGTCGGTCGCTGTAGTGAACCATGCAGGCGAGTGACATGTACCCGCCGTAGCTTCCACCACGCACGGCCACTCGCTCGGCGTCCAACGCGGGATCGGTGGCGATCCGGTCGAGAACGGTACCGATGTCTTTGACGGAATCTTCGCGTTTGAATCCGTTGTCAAGATCGAGGAAAGATTTTCCAAAACCAGCTGAGCCGCGGACGTTGGGGAGCACGATTGCGATGCCGAGTTCTTCAAGGAAGTAGTTGTAAGTTCCCATGAACCCGGGGCGAGACTGGCCTTCCGGGCCGCCATGAATACTGATGACTACCGGCCGCGGGCCAGGGAACCGCGTCGCATCCGGACGGTAGACGATTGCGGAAATCTCCAGATCGTCGAAGCTTTTCATGGTGATGATTTCGGGTTCGACGAACCGTTCTGCATTCACCGGGCCGGTTTCACTTTGAGTCCAGCGTGCGACGGTATTGATTGCGATGTTCACTGAGTAAACGTCGGAGGGACTGCTTGAGCCGTTGAGGTTGAAAGCGATCTCTTTGCCGTTGGAATGCCAATCGACTCCGCTGACGGATCCGACCGGTAACTTCGGGATGGGCAGTGCCTGTTGACCGGCAGTGGTTATCAAATGCAGCACGCCAGCTCCGTTTTCATTTGCAACAAAGGCGAGCTTCGAGCCATCGGGCGATAGCTGAACATCATCAATGTCCCAAGGGATATCTGGAGTGAGGGGCTTGCTCTCGCCGGTACTTACGTCGACCTCATGCAATTGCCTGAATTCCGATGACTGATTGGAGCCGACGATAACGGTCGTGCCGTCGAGACCAAAAATGGCAGGCCGGAACGCTCCGCGGCCTTCACCTTCGGCAGGCAGCAACTGGGCGATCGCGCCCGAGGCGACATCGAGCAAATGAAGGCGAGACTCGTTGACTGATATGTATTCCGTAAGCAACAGCTTGCTGCCATCGCGTGACCAGTCGTCCAGATACCATCCCACGCTTGGCGCTTCGAAGACCTTTTTCGGTGCTCCCAGGTTTTCCAGGTCGACAATGTAAAAATCGTTGGTGGTGCCATTTCTGCCGTTGGAATAGTACACGATCTGAGTGCCATCGTGTGACCACTTGCCGCCGCCATTGCGCGACTTGCCATCGGTGATGCGGATGGTATTCCCAGAGGCGATTTCGTAGAGAAAGATCTGGTAGTTCTCGTTGCCCCCCGTATCAGCGGCATAGGTGAAGTAGTCACCCACGCCTGGACGGAAATTGCCGCCTAGCGCTGGTTCATTGCCAAAGGTCAGTTGCCGGCGCGCGCCGCCGGGATTTGCTACAAGGTGGATTTGAGAAGTGCTCGCAAACCGCGTGCTGATCAGCATTTGCAGTTCGGTTGGGTGCCAGCTTGCAAATGATGCAGACCGTCCCTGCTGGTAGCGTGCCACCGTGTCGACCAATGCTGGATCGATCGCCGGAACACCATCGATGACGATGCTTTCGGGAGGCTGAACGGTGGTCTGAACTCCTGGCTCCTCTCCAGACACCCGAGGGTGTGTTGATAGTAGGCATACTGTGACCAGAAGAAGTAGGAGACGTCGCATGTTCCTACTGAACCATAAATAACAGGAAATCCAATTACAACGCAGCGCCGCCCACGACCTTGCAACATTTTCAACACTGATTCCTTATTCTCACAATGAGCGGATCGGTAGGGGCTTCGATATGGAGGGGGCTGCCTGTGGTCGGATGTTGGAATTGTAGACTCTTTGCTTGAAGCAACATGCGCGAGCCAGTGCCGAGCAGCGATCCCAGCTCATCGCAGCGCGCGTTTCCCATGTAGCGATAGTCGCCGACGATGGGGTGCCCGGCGTGGAGGAGGTGCCGACGGATCTGGTGAAACCTACCCGTTCTCGGTCGCGCTTCCACCAGGGCGAGGCTTTGCGGGAGACGATCGATCACGCGAAATTCCGTCTCAGCGGATCTCTCGGGGGCAGTTTCACTTTTGCGAATGGGCTCCGCGCATCTCCAGTCATCACTGGTGGGGTGGCCATCGATCACCGCCCAGTAAATCTTCTGAACGTCCTGCGCCTCGAATGCCTGGTGCAATTTCCGCGCAACTTCACTATCGATCGCAAAAACCATCACGCCTGATGTGGGACGGTCGAGCCGGTGGATCAAGTGAACTCGTTCGCCGATCTGGTCGCGCAGAATCTTCATGGTGACAAGGTCGCCCTCGGCTGGCTCTTCGGCGGGATGCACCAGCTGGCCAGCAGGCTTGTCGATCGCCACGATCCACTCGTCGCGAAATAGAATTGCAAGGGGCGGGAGCGAAGTGTCGGGCATCCAGAGCCCATACCGCCGTTCCTGGAAGATGGAAAGCCGCCCGATTGTTTTTGATCGATGCCTCAGGCTGCGGTCGCTAGGATTCCCGGGTGTTCCCTTTTGTTGCTTCACGCCAAGTATTTTCGCTGCTACTCAGTTGCGCCGCGCTGGTTCCCGTTGCGTCGCATGCAGCGGCACCGCCTTTGGACTATCTATTCCCCGCAGGTGTGCGTCAGGGTGCGGAGAATGTTGTGATCACTGTGGGCGGAAAATTTGACCAGTGGCCAGTGAAAGTCTGGACGAATGCCGCCGATGGCTGGCTGCGGTTTGTGCCGAGTGCGGACGAAAAGAAGAAGGGTGAATTGACAGTAAGCGTCGCAGCCGAGTGTGTGCCTGGGGCTTATCTGGTGCGCCTTTATTCGGAGGAAGGTGTGTCGGCACCGTGCATCTTTGTGGTTGGCAGCTTGCCCGAAGAGCTGGAGGTGGAGCCGAATGGTACCTTCCAGGATGCGCAGGAGATTAGCGGCGAGCCCGCGGTGCGGGTGATCAATGGGCAGCTGGAGAAGAATGAGGACGTCGACTGCTTTGCTGTCGAGCTGGGCGAGGGGCAGGCCCTGGTGGCCGATGTCGCGGCCTATGTGCTGGACTCTCCGGTGGATTCACTGCTGCACGTGCGCGGCCCTAAGGGATACCGGATGGCGTTCAATCACGATGCTCCAGGCAGCCTACTCGATCCACGGCTGGTGTTCACTGCTCCCGTGGCGGGCAGATATGTGTTAGAGCTTGCTGGATTCGCTTATCCTCCCAGGGCGGATGTGCGGTTCACCGGAAGCGCTGCGACGCGATACCGGCTGACTTTGTCAAAAGGCGTGCCACTGGTCACGCACACATTGCCACTGGCGGTCGAACGCGGATCGACCCGCACCATTCAAGTTCAGCTCACGGATGAAACTTCGATCGCCCACGAGCTGACGGTGCCAGCCACTTGGGCTAGCGATGTGATGCCTGTCGATGTGCCGAAGTGCCCGGTGCCTGTCGCCATCCTTATCAGCGATGTGGGGGAATATGAAGAGCCAGTCGAGTCCCTGGTGATCCCGAGTGGAGTGACGGGCCGGATCGGTGTGGCTGGCGAAGTCGACCGCTACCCTATCAAAGCGACAAAAGATGTTGCCTACGTGTTTAAGGTGGAAGCTGCCGCAGTCGGTTCGGCGTTGGATCCCGTGGTCGCGATTGAAGATGGTGCTGGTAAGGAACTCGCCAGCAATGACGATGTGGCGCACCGCTTTGATCCCGAACTTGTCTGGAAGGCACCGGCCGACGGGGAGTTCGCGGTGACCGTGCGGTCACGCTTTCGCAAGCAGAGCGGCGCAGAGCTTTTTTATCGACTGGATAGCCGTGTAGCGAAGCCTGAAGTGAACATCACTGCGGCGACTGACGTAATTGTCCTCAAGCCGGGAGAGAAAGCTGAGCTGGCCCTGACCATCACCCGGCATCACGGATACGCCAGCGCATTGACGCTCGCAGCGGAAGGTTTGCCGGAAGGTATTCACATTTCGCCGACCGAAATCCCGGCTGATGCCAAAGGCGAATGGAAGTTGACGATTGAATCAACCGAGGAAAATGCGGAACCGGACTGTCTGCCATTTCAGCTTCGATTTCGCGAGTCTGGCAGTGAGCAGCCCTTCACCACGATTGAGCATCCGATCAAAGGGACGAACGCGGATGCGGGCGAATTACTCGTCAACGCGACGCCAGATTTGTGGCTGACGCTGTCGAAAAAGTGATGATTCACCAGTCGGGATTCTTTTCGCTTAGCAGCTTGTTAGCGTCCTCTTCTGAGAACTTCTCAGGCTCATCATCCTGGTATTCCGAGTTCTGAGTCAACTCCCAGGCGCAGTGCTTCACATAGAGGTCTTTGGCGGCGGGTGGCTCATGATATTCATCGAAGAATGACCACTTGGTGGAGCCAGCCATTGCATAGCCAGTCTTGAAGGGTTCGGTATCATCGAATCTGTAGGTGAACTCGAACAGCCACACGGTGATGCGCTCGTCTGCAGGCGGCCAGAAAATCGTGCGCGTGTCATAGACCTTGAGCGACTCCGGTGGACTCCCCAGTTCGTTGGGATGCTTCAGCCAGTCAATGATGTCGGCAGTGGCGGCGAATTCTGGCTCACGCGCTTCACCTGGAACAGCATCGCCACGATCCAGCTCTTCGAGATACGCTCTCGCAGTGGCGGCATATTCAAGGTTCAGGCACGCCTCCTGCAAGCGTGGGAGTCCCAGCGGTCCGTTCGTTTTTACATCCGCCCATGCAGCTTCCAATTGCACATCGACGTCCGGGTAAGCCAGGCCCAGTGGCACCAGCCCCTCCCGCGTAGTGTTGCTGATGAACGCCAGCGCCACGGCACTCGCGAACGCTCTGCTGGCAGCGCCAGGTTCCTCCTGCGGCTGCAGCCATTCCTGCAGTCTGGCCCTTCCTGCCGGGGTATCAAATGGATGCGTGCCGGTCCACTCGCCATTCAGCAAGGCGCTGTTGGCAATCCGCATGACCTGTTCACAAAGGCTGGCGTCCGGCAGGACACGCAGGAAGCGCGTCATCATTGTGGCGAAAGCTGGCGACTCCGTTTCTAAATTCCACAAAACGCTCGACCAGGCATCATTTCCACGTGCGAATCCGGTGGCCTCGATCTCCGCGATGAGCGCGCCATCTGGTTCAGCTCCGTTGGCTGCCAGTGAGGCCAGTGTGGTCAAAGTCGCCGTCACCGATTCCTCAGTGGTGAAGGGATTTGCGGTCTGCCGTCGGATCCAATCCCGTAGCATGGGGGCGCTCCCTTTTTCAAATGTAGCTTTTGCTGATTCGCTCTCACATTCATCCATAAGCCCGGCAAGCGCTGCAACATCGGCAGCGTTTCCGTCGTTAGTGCTCTTGCGGAGGGCACTGGTCAGCGCGCCTGCATCCTCTACTGAGGCCACCACCGCGTCGTCTTCCAGATTCGCCAGGGCTTCGGACAAATCGCCGCCGTTCTGCAGCCACGCGTTCAGGGTGCCGACCAGCGGGGTTTCCTGTATTGCTTTCCCGATCAATTCGAGTTCATCAAGAGTGAAAGTGATTTTGCACGTGCCAGGATCCGTGTCGGCGACGATCTTCGTTGCCACGAGAGACGTAGTCGGTGCGAGGATATCGAAGTGGTCACCAGGCAATTCGAACTGCTCAAACGGGACGCCATGTTCCCTGGCAATTACCTCCATATCCCACGCGTCGTACGTGTACCAGGAATCGGTTCCTTCGAAGTAAAACGTCGGCCGCTGAATGTGCCTGGTGTAGCGGATGGGGTTGCGCAAATCGTGATCGCGCGTGCTGTCGATTGCATAAGGCGTGTTGCCATAGCCTTCGCCGTTTTCCATCACGCTGTTCATATTGGGTGCTCCGCCAAAGGAGAAAACCGCGCGGCAGTCCGCCTGCGCGACCGCAGCCAGCAATGCCAGAGTCCCGCCCGTGCTGTGGCCGCCAATGTAAACGCGCTCCGGGTCTACATACGGCAGCGATTTCACATACTCGACCGCTGCCAGCAAGTCGTCGACTTCGCCGTAGAATAGCTCGAATCGACCGGGATTGCTGTTTTCCCCGCGCCACGATGGGCACATCAGCACAATGCCCGCCTCGCGAAATGCCCGTGCTGACTGGTCGTTTTTGCGACTGGCCGGCTGCCAGAAATCAGCGCCAATGCCGCCGAATCCACCATGTGCCCAGACCATCGCCGGGTGTTTCCCGCCATCGCCAGGATCGGGGCTGACATATGCCACGAGGTCGCCTACGGACGACGGATAGTTCACTTTTTGAAAGACGTCTGCTGGCGGATCTGGAGCATCTCCCGCCGCTTCGAAGGAACTCTCCGTCCACTCTGTGATGTGCCCCGTGCGCTCTGCCAGCAGGGGCAGTTCAGACTGCTCGGGCACATCGTCGATTCCTGCATAGTTTTCGAAAAGCTGCAAAGCCGACTTTCCGATGTAGAACAAAAATGCCGCGCCTGCGAACATCAGCACGAGGCCAGCAGAGACGCCAATCCATAGTGGTTTGTTAGAAGGGGGCTTGCGGAGTGGTTGGTGGGACTTCGCAGCCAGCTGCCGCTCCAGCAATGTCGGAGCGGTCGTGGCCTTGCCTGCTGGGAGGGGCGGGGGACTGTTGAGCAGCTGTGCCAGGGAAACGAATTGAGGGGGAGCGCCTGCAGCCAGGCCGTCCCGTGATTCGACAAGGTCTGTGCTGGCGAAATTTCCAGAGGTCAGCTCTTCACGCAAATCTGCCCGGGTGTACGGGCCACGCCGGTCGCCATCCTTTTGCACATAGTATTCGTTCATCGCGGGGAATGTAGACAACGGCTGACGGGTTTTGCAATCTGCAACGATTCGCATTATGAAACAAGGACGCCATGACAATTAACCAACTCTCCGAGCAAGCGCCGTTCACTACCAAGGACGGCTCCACCATCCGCAGCATTCTTGATCTAACCAATGCGCCGGTGGTGCAGCAGAGCCTTGCGGAGGCTTCTATGTCCAGTGGCGGGCAAACCGAACGCCATTACCACAAGCTCAGCGAAGAGCTTTACTTTATCCTTGAGGGGACTGCATCCATGGAGCTTGACGGCGAAGTGCGGGAAGTCGGCCCCGGCGACGGAATCTTGATCCCGCCCGGAGCATGGCATCAAATCACAGCCCTGAGCGATGTACGCTTTCTCTGCTGCTGCGCCCCGCCCTACTCCCACGACGATACCTGGTTCGAGTAGCTCAAAGTAGCTCGAGCTTCAGCTCGATTTCCTGCCTGAGATTCGTAAACCTCGTCCAGTGCAAGCGAGAAGTCGATCGAGTCGAGCCGAATCGTCCCATTCGGAGCGCCTTCTTCCTGATCCCAGTCGTTCGCGCGCTGGTAGAGCCACGCTTGTCTTTCGTTCGGATCCTGACTCACGACCAGATATTGCAGCGAAATCTTCACGGCTTCCCTTTAAGATGCCGATGGATCGCTACGAATAGATTTGCCGGCAACGATTTCGTGGCGCTCACTTGCTCCGGCCATTTGGAACACTTTCCCATCAATGTATTCGTGGCGTTCTTCGGCGTCCTCCTCCTCCAGGTATTCGGCGAAGGAGATCCAACTGGTGAGTTCTGCCCCGGACATTTCGCTACGATACCAATGCGCTTCGGTCGTCGCAACGAATCTGCAAAAAGTTTCACGACTCTCCTTGCCATCTAAACCTGTAAGTGTAACATTCGTGCTGTTACACCTGTAACACACTGAGAAATGCTGCCTTTTCGCATTCAGATTCAGGATGGTTTGCCGGTTTCGGATCAATTGATTCGTTCCGCGCAGCGTGCCATTCTGGCTGGCGAACTGGCGGACGGTGCGATTTTCCCGTCAGTGCGTGCACTGGGAAAAGAGCTCAAGATCAGCCCGACCACGGCGCACAAGGTCGTGCAGGAATTGAAGAACGATGGCTTTCTCGTGTCGCGTCCCGGCGTCGGAATGGTCGTCGTAAAGCCTGAGGGCCCGGCGGCGGACACCTTGATCGAGAACCTTCTTCCCGCATGTGAAGCACTGTTGCAACAGGCCACTCAACTGGGGCTCGGCATTGAAGACGCCATCAAAGCCCTGCGACGCGCGGCCGCAAAACGGAAACCCTGACATACACACCTACGATGCCAACGACTGACCGCAACCACCACTTGATCGAATTCAGAAACGTCTCGATGCGATTCTTTCGCACTCAGGCGCTCAACGATGTCAGTTTCACCGTGCCGTCGGGATCGGTGACTGCGTTGCTAGGAGCAAACGGCGCTGGAAAGTCTACGGCCCTTCGCATTGCGGTGAACCTGCTCCGTCCCAGCGGTGGTTCCGCGCAGGTATTGGGTGTTGATTCCTGCAGGCTGCCCGCAGCCGAATCTGAAGCCGAGGAAGGAGGCAACGAAGATGTCTGATCACGCGAATCGCCGGGCGATCGCCCATTTCATCAAGAGTCTCTTCCGGCGTTTCTGGCCAGGCATCACGGCGTTCTGGCTGATCAGTTTCGGTGCCAGCCTCTGGATGCTGATCGACATCGATTCGCTTCCGTCGTCGACGGCTCTGAGCTGGCTGGAGCTTTTGGCGTTCGTTTGGATCACTGTTAGACTGGCCATCGCTGAGAGCCGATTCCGCGTGCACGGAGACTGGCGATCCCGCCCGGTGCGGCGCTGGGTACTGCCATTGTCCCAGGTGATGCTGCTCATTGGTGTGTTGGTTCCGGCGTTGCTGTTGCGTGCGGTCTGCATGTGGCCTTCGTTACCGCTGAATCGAGACAGCTGGGTCGATCTGATGCAGACGGTCTGGGTGCCAACTCTTGGGATTGCAGGAATCGTGGCCCTGATCATTGCGGTAGTCGGGCGCTGGCGCACGATGCGTACCTGGATGTGGATCACGCTTTTTGCGTTCGCGCTGATCGCAGGACGCCTGCCCCTAGGGTGGATGAAGCGCGTGATGCTGCCAGATGTTCCAACGCGGTTCCAGAGCGGCGGGTATGAACAGAATTCGTTAGCCATGTCGGCCTCACGAAAATTGCTGCCAGCCGATGCACTTCTACTTGGGGGATGGCCACTCCCTATTGCGGAGGATGCTGAAGATTACGTCTTCGAATTTCTGCGACTTCCAATCAGCACGCAATCGAGCGGAGAGGTGGTTGAAAGGGACAACCTCAGGGCGCGCATCCGCTGGATGCAGTTGGATGGGGAGCGCCTGCAGCTTGGGGTGGAAACTCGGTTCTACAACAGCAACGTGGTACCCAATCCCGATTCGCTGTTCTTTGTGGTGAAATACAGTGATGGCAGCTACGGTTCGCGAAAGGAATTTGAGAGACAGGTTGTCCCTTCGGCTCTGCCCCTGGCACCTGTTCACACAGTCGTTCATTCGGGAAGCTACACGTCTCCGATGTGTCTGCCCGAAAACACAGCGAGCTGGGAGGAACTGCTCGCTGGTGCCGAACTGTTGGTTTTCGCTCCCATCGATGCCGACAAGCTTTCACGGCTCGCAGTACCCGACCGAAATGCATCACGCCAGGAAAGAGAGGAGACATCCCTGACATTGACCCCAAACGCGCCCGATGACATCTTTCGCGAGCAAATCCATCGTTTGATCGATCGTGGAAACCACACTCACTCAGACGTCGTGGATCAGGCGAAGCGAGCGATCAAAGCGCTCGATGCCCGAGCAGTTCCCTTTGTGCTGGACTACCATCCGTGGACGAAGCAGTGCTGGGACGAAGTGGTCGGGCCGTATCTGGAAAGCCAGGCTTCTGAAGAGCACCTGCCGCAAATGTTAGACGCTCTCGAGTTCGACCCCCGCATCGGTGAGATCATGATCGCCAGAGGCTGGGAAGAGCAGGCGATCCCAGAGCTGAAACAACACCTGATCGACGGCCATCTCCTGCCAATGCCCTGCATGATCGCGCTGGCGAGACTGGGGGATCCGGCACTCGGCCCGCACTTTCAACGGGAGTTTCCGCGCTACAGCGATTTGAGCAATTCGAATCTCGGCGTTCTGGGCGAACTCGTGCGGGCACATCCCGCCTGCGACTGGTCTAAGTCAGTTGCCGCTGGCTGGAAGAACCGTAAGTACGGACTCGTGAGCGACGGCGCAGGCGAAAATTACTTCGCGCTCTGGGCAGCAGAGCAAGGGGATACGAACGCATTGCGGCGCCTGGCTGAGTACGCCGCAGGCGAAAATTCCATCAGCCGGGAGTGGGCTCAACGAATGATCGCGCCGCTTCTGGTCGACCGCCTCCCTGCCGATGCAGACCTGGTCAACTGGTTGAGGGAGAATATCGACCGACTGAAATATTCTCCGCCTGAAGGGGGATACAAGACGGCCCAGTAGGGCGGAGAAACTTAACGCCAAAGTTCCGCGTCGGCCTCTCGAGCGGGTGCCCTTTTTCCACATTCATGACGAAATGTTCTGGGCAGGGCAGCTGGCCCAGGCTGGTCATTAAACGAGACTATGGGTAATCTTCGAAGTTGCTGGGAGCAAACTCGGTTGGAAACGCCGTTTGCATCTCGCCGATTGCTCGGCATTCTTCGTCCGAGGTACCAGCCCGGTAGCTGAGGTTGTCAAATGCCCGGCCTCCTCTATAGTGCGCCCTCGCGCCGATTGGTTTTCCAGCGCGACTGCTTCCCTTAACGAATTTATCTTTAAACACTTACCTATGAATACAACGGTCGAGAAACTCCCCGAATGCTTGGCAACCATGCGGGTCGAAATGCCTGCGGACGCGGTGTCGGCGGAACGCGACAAAATCGTAGTCGCGTTCACTCGGCAGGCGAAAATTCCAGGATTTCGTCCCGGAAAAGTGCCAAGAGGGGTGGTCGAGAAGCGTTACGCCAGCGATATCACCGACGAGTTGATGCAGCGTCTGGTTCAGACCGGATGTAATGAGGCCATCAAAAAGGAGGAGCTTTCCGTACTGCACCTGGAGGAGATCAAGGAAACATCGCTCAATGAGGACGGTACGTTCTCGTTCGTTGTCGATATGTCCTTGTCTCCAGAGATCACACTACCTGATTATAAGGAGATTGCAGTCGAGCTGCCAAAGGTGGAAGTAACCGAGGAGAACATCGTTAACTCGATCGAGCGAGTGCGTGAGAAGGTCGCGGAATTTGAGCCGGTAGAGCATCGCGGTGCCAGTGGCGGCGATTTTGTGGTGATCGATTACACGGGAAATATCGACGGAGCCCCGATAACAGAAGCGGTGCCCAAGGCAGCGGGCTACCTTGCTGAGGGCAGCGATGCGTGGCTCGAGGTGTCCGAAGAAGGATTTCTGCCAGGGTTCGCCATGCAGCTGGTCGGCTCAGCCATTGGAGAGCAGCGTAAAGTGATCGTGCGCTATCCCAAAGACTACGACGTCTTTGAGCTTCAGGGAGTCGAAGCCACCTACGAAGTCACGGTCAAGGAGATCAAGAAGCGCAATTTGCCGGAAGTGGACGACGCGTTTTGCGAGAAAATGTTCGAAGGTAGAAACCTGGAACAGGCGCGCCAGTGGATTACCGAAAACCTTCAGCATCAGATGGAGCGGAGGGTTGACGAAATCAAGACGAGCCAGGTTCTTGAATTTCTCCACACGAATACCGAGTTCGAACTGCCGAAGACGGCCGTGGATCGTCAGGCGCAGATGCTCGTCGATCAGATGGTCGAGCGCGGGCAGATGCAGGGAATTGCCAACGAGGAGATTCTGGAGCATCAGGATGAGATTCTGGCAAATGCCAGCCAGCAGGCGCGTTTGGATGTGAAGTCACGCTTTCTTCTGCTCGAAGTTGCCAAGAAGGAGGAGATGACTGTATCGCAGCGCGAACTCGCCATGCAGGTCACCGCGCTCGCGCAGCGCAACAAGGTCTCGCCAAAGAAAATGGTAAAACAGCTTCAGGATGCGGGTCAGTTGGAGTCACTCCGTGAACAGATTTTGGCGGCCAAGACCCTTGATTTCCTAAAGTCGGGTGCTAGCGTTTCCCTCACTGAACGAGATAAAGCGCCGGACGAATCATCGGGCACAGAATCATCCGAACCCGAGAACAAAGAAGAAGTATGAATCAAGACTTTTCCCCACAATCCCCGCTCCTCCCGGCCCACCTTCAGCAGCAGACGCCTGTCGGCATGGCTGGTATCGCTGGCACAGGGTCACCAGTTTCAGGGTTTGGCGGATCTGCCGCAGGCATGCAGAACGTCAGCATCATTGAGAAAGAGGGCGGAACTCTGATCCAGTTTGACCTCATTTCGAGACTCTTAAAGGATCGCATCATCTTCATTGGTGAGGCCATCAGTGATCCTCTCGCAAATTATGTGATTGCGCAGATGCTGTATCTGCAAATGCAGGATCCTTCCAAAGACATCAGCATCTACATCAATTCGCCCGGAGGCTCCGTTACGGCAGGCTTGGCGATTTATGACACGATGCAGTTTCTTACCTGTGACGTAAACACTTACTGCATAGGCATGGCTGCAAGTATGGGGGCGGTGTTGCTCTGCGCGGGCAGTCCTGGGAAGCGTTTTGTCCTGCCGAATGCGCACGTCATGATTCACCAGGTCTCCGGTGGTGCTCAGGGAACTGCAAGTGACGTAGAACGCACCGTGGAGTTCATGTATGGCCTTAAGCGCCGGCTGAATGCGATCATCGGTCACCACTGCGGCAAGACACCTGAGCAGGTGGAAAAGGACGCAGATCGTGACAACTACATGCGGGCAGAAGACGCGAAAGCGTACGGTCTGGTCGACAAGGTTCTCGAGAGCAAGAAAGACTTGCCCAGCCCTGACGCAGGAACTGCCGCAACCAAGGATACTTCCGAATAAACCTATTTCTTAGACATGGCCAGGGCGACGAATCTAACAATGTGTTCCTTCTGTGGCAAAAGCCACGCGGAGGTTAAGAAACTCATCGCAGGCCCTGGCGTCTACATTTGCGATAGCTGCATCGGGGTCTGCAAAAGCATCCTCGACAAGGAGCTCGGTGAGGAGGAAAGCGTGGAGATCGGTGACCTGACGGTGCCGAAGCCTGCGGATTTGTGCCGCGACCTCGATAGGTATGTCATCGGCCAGGCTCAGGCCAAGAAGGTGCTTTCGGTGGCAGTACACAATCACTACAAGCGAATTCTTCAGGACGCGCATAAGTTGGAAGACGATGAAGATTGCGCTCGTTATGACGAGCTGTCCGATGTTGAGATCGAGAAAAGTAATGTGCTTTTGATCGGCCCCACAGGCTGCGGAAAGACATTGCTGGCGAAGACGCTGGCCCGCACGCTGAATGTCCCATTTTGCATTGTCGATGCCACTACTCTGACTGAGGCCGGTTATGTCGGTGAGGACGTAGAAAACATTATCCTTCGACTCCTGCAGAGTGCGGAGTACGACGTCAAGCGTGCTGAGCTGGGCATCATTTACATCGACGAGATCGACAAGATCGGTCGGAAAACGGAGAACGTCAGTATCACCCGCGATGTCTCCGGTGAAGGTGTGCAGCAGGCGCTGCTCAAGAT
>JAGROY010000059.1 GCA_020439995.1 Verrucomicrobiia bacterium | reverse complement strand
AGCGGCTATCACCATCGGCAATGCCAACGGAACAACTGGATCCCATACTCGACGCACCTGACGTCCGCATCTTTGACGAAGCCCGCACGACCGACACGGGGCCGCAGGGCTCATTGCCATTGGATGATCAATTTCTGCGGACTGCTGCCAGTGGCACTTTGTTCGGCTGGACGCAGAATGCAGGGATGGGCTGGAATCCGTCGTTGCTGGGGCGGAAGGAGTTTCTCATACTTTCGACTAAGGGCGGCATCCGTCGTGAAGATGGCGTTCCCATTGCCCTGGGACTGCACACCGGACACTGGGAAATCGGTCTGCTCATGGAGGAGGCAGCGCGCGTGTTTTCGGAACAAGGTGCGATCCCCTTTGCCGCCTATTGCAGTGACCCCTGTGACGGCCGCACCAATGGCACCTCGGGCATGCTCGAGTCGCTGGCTTATCGCAATGATGCGGCAACCGTGCTGCGACGCCTGATCCGCTCACTGCCGACGGGTCGCGGTGTGCTCGGCGTGGCCACATGCGACAAAGGCCTGCCGGCGATGATGATGGCGCTGGCGGGGGCTGGAAGATTGCCCGCGGTGCTGGTGCCGGGCGGCGTGACGCTTTTATCAAAAGGCGCGGAGGATCTGGGCAAAGTGCAGACCATCGGTGCTCGTTTTGCGCACGATGAGATCACGCTGGACGAAGCCGCGCTGCAGGGATGCAAGGCGTGCGGGTCGCCGGGCGGCGGGTGTCAGTTTTTTGGGACGGCGGCGACGAGTCAGGTCGTGGGTGAAGCGTTAGGGTTGTCGCTGCCGCACTCGGCGCTGATGCCGTCGGGCTCCGCCATCTGGAAAGAGACCGCTGCCCGATCCGCTCTGGCATTGATGGCGATGGAGAAGGCGGGCACTGGCATCGATCAAATCCTCACGGATGCCGGCGTCGAAAACGCGCTGGTGACGCACGCGGCATTTGGTGGATCGACCAATCTGATCATGCACATCCCCGCAATCGCGCACGCCGCCGGACTGCGTCGTCCTGCCGCTGACGACTGGCGGCAGGTCAATGCGCGTGTGCCGCGACTCGTCGACGTCATGCCCAACGGCCCACGCGGCTTTGCCACCGTGCAGGCGTTTCTCGCTGGCGGTGTCCCGGAGGTGATGCTGCACCTGCGCGCGCTCGGATTGCTCAAGCTCGATGCACCGACAGTGACGGGTCGGCCGCTTGGCGAGAACCTTGAGTGGTGGGAAAAATCGGAACGGCGCAAGATCCTGCGCGAAAAATTGCACACGCTCGATGGCATCGACCCTGACATTGTCATCATGACACCCGAAGCAGCCGGCACCGCTGGCCTGACGAGCACCGTTACTTTTCCCACTGGCAATATCGCGCCAGAGGGAGCGGTGATCAAAAGCACCGCGATCGATCGCACCTTGCTCGATGCCGATGGCGTTTACCTGCACGAAGGCCCGGCCCGCGTGTTTGGCTCCGAGCAGGCGGCGATCGAAGCGATCAAGAGCAAGGGCGACGATGCCATTCGACCTGGCGATGTCATGGTGCTCATCGGTCTCGGCCCTGTGGGTTGCGGCATGCCGGAGACTTATCAGGTCACTGCGGCGCTGCGATACCTGCCCTTTGGTAAACAAGTCGCGCTCATTACCGATGGCCGATTCTCTGGCGTTTCCACCGGTGCATGCGTCGGCCACATCAGCCCCGAAGCCTTCGCTGGCGGCCCCATCGGCAAGCTGCGCGATGGCGACAGAATCCGCGTGCGCATCGACTGCAAAGCACTTGAAGGAAGCGTCGACTACCTGGGTGAAATGGCTGAGCTACTGGCTCGCGAGCCGCATCCGGCACTGCGCCACCATCCGGACTTGTCCAATGACACACGCATCTGGGCTGCGTTGCAAAACCTGAGCGGCGGCAGCTGGGGTGGCTGCGTTTACGATGCCGACAGCATTCTCAAAGCGCTGACAAAGTGACCACCGCGACTGCTACCGCCGCTGCGACCGATCGCATACGATCACTCGATCAATTCCGCGGATTCACTGTGCTGGCGATGTTCTTCGTCAACTTCGTCCATGGGCTCGAGGCAGTGCCGCGCGTGTTTCATCACAACGAGAACTGGTTCAGCCTCGCCGACTGGATCATGCCCGGGTTCCTGTTCGCCGTTGGCATGTCCTTCCGGCTCACCTGGCACAAGCGTGTGGGCAAGCTGGGTGCGCGCACCGCTGCCATCGGATACATCCGCCGCTCGCTGATCCTCATTTTGATATCACTGATGGCCTTCGGATTTGGCGCCGGATTTTCGCAATGGGCTGAGTGGAGCGGGGGAAGCCTGCGGGAATTCATCGCCGCCCTGCTCAAGGCGCGAATGTGGGAAGTGCTGGCGATCATCGGTGCCTGCCAGTTGCTGCTGCTGCCAGTGATCGGCAAAGGAACACGCTTCCGTATGTTGGCTCTAGTGGCATTGTTAGTCGTCCATGCCGGGCTGTCGCAATGGTTCAACGTCCACTTTGTCCTGGCGCAACCGAACCCGCTGGACGCACTGTGGGGCGCAGCCAAAGTGCGCGCATGGGATGGCGGATTCTTCGGCGTTCTCAGCTGGTCAGCGATCGTCCTGGCTGGAACAATCGCCTGCGATGTGGTCGCCAATGCATCGCCAGCGAAAGCCGCGAGGCAGTTCCTGACGTGGGGCAGTTGCTGCATGGTTGTCGGTTATGGCCTCAGTTGCCTGAGCACCCTTTACGATGTGCCGATTGCTTCCGCACCAGCAGCCCAGGCGATCGCGCCATCACCAGTCGTTCCCACTGAAACGCACGGCACCTTGACCTTTGCCGAGGCACCCTTCACCCCAATCCCACCGCCAGAGCAACGCCAGGTGAACTACTGGATGATGAGCAAGCGCCTCGTCAGCATCCCCTTCGTCCTGTTCGCCATCGGATTCGTCCTGAACGTCCTCGCAGCATTTGTCTACGCCTGCGACCAACGCAGCACCGAGCTTTCCGTGCTGCGCATTCTCGGCGCCAACGCCCTTGCCGCATTCCTCTTGCACTACGTCGTCGCAGCAGCACTCAGGCCGCTGCTGCCGGATGACTCGCCACTGTGGATGGTAATATTGTCACTGGCGGTGTATCTCGCCATCACCATCGGCGTCATGCGCGCTCTCGATCGCCAGCGATTGTACCTGCGGCTGTAGGGCGTGCATCGAGAGCCCTACAGTCCCGATTTTGATTTCCTTCCATGGGAAGCAGTCATCAACTAGTGTGTGGGGATTGACTCCTACAGATTTTCAGACCTACATCCGGGAGAGGTCGGATCGTGCCGGGCGCATCTTCGGACAGAACTCGGTGATTTGGCCCGCTCCAGGACGCCGAAGGAGCAACTGAAGACACCGAAACTTGCAGTGGGGGCGGACAAGCATCACCAGCAGCGACTGTTCGTTTGGAGTGCTCAGGCTTAACTGAGCTTTTTCTCTTCGAGCAATGTTAGTCCAGTAATAAAGCGCCGTCAAGACCGGCGCACTCCAGATCAGAAGCACGCGAGCATCCACCGTTCGCAATTGTGTGGCAATGGCGATTGGCGTGGGCGTCAACACTCTGTTGACGATCCGCAGCACACAAAGGTGCTCTAACATTCCGCTAGACGATGACGATGATGTCATTTCCACGTAAGCCTCCCTCCTTCGCTGATGGTTGAGAAACCCACTGATCGAAGTAACCAGCCCTTCAACAAGACCCTGCACGGACGTGCCGATTTCGAGAGGAAAATAACAGACATCCTTGAAGAGGAATTGATGCCGAAAAGGAGCTCAAAGGAGCCGGGCCGACGGCAATAGGGGGCGACGGCAATGGTAATAGAA
>JAGROY010000386.1 GCA_020439995.1 Verrucomicrobiia bacterium | reverse complement strand
GAATCGTGAAAGTCGGGCTAGACGGTTGTAGCGGTTGTAGAGCTGCGGGGTCCGCGTCGATTCGTGGGCTGCGATGGTTGCCGCCGTCTCAAGCTCCCCGCCGTTGTCCAGAAATACCGTGATACCCGGTCGCCCGGAAGGTGTAGCAGCACAGCGCCGCGGCGATCCCGGCTTTCCTCGCGCGTCTCCGGATTATCGAGAACACGTCCTGCCGGCTCATCCCGCGACCGGTGAGCTGTCCCGAACTCCCCGCGTCGAGCGGAGCAGGGGAGTGCTTCCGTCGTCTCTGATTTCTGCCGTGAACAGGGTAGTGGTCTATCCATTCCTCTGCCAGATGATGGCAGGGAACTTCATGGTATTTTCCGCCTTATTCATGGAGGCGAAACCAGTAGCGCTTACCCTTTGGGAAGTAATCCTTTACCTGCATTCCAGTCACAGCACTCACGCGGGCGAAGCTGTAGACCATGCACGAGATCAGCGCTCGGTCCCGCAATCCGACCAGTGTAGTGGTGTCGATCGATTTCAGAAGACCCGCAGCTTCCTTGCCGGTCAGAACGGGCGTCTTGCCCACCTTGACCACGTGTTTGGGGCCCCGAACCGCAGCGGCGGGGTTGAAGGACACGATCTGCCCGACGACAAGCCAGTCGAAGAGCATTCGGACGGCCGCAAGGTGCTGCTTAACCGTCGGAGCCGACCATTCATTGCCGAGCAGCTCGACGTGGGCGGACACATGCACCGGCTCGATGTCTTCGAGGTGCGGAATGCCCACGGCGTCGCACCAGTCCAGGAACCGGCCACAGGCACACATGTAGGCCTCGCGGGTGTTTCTGGTTGCGGATCTGGTTGCGGATCTGGTTGCGGATCTGGGCGGCGAAGAACTCAGGTAGCGCCGTGACGCCGCTTCTCCGAGGCGCTAAACTGAATCCCGGGGAGTTCCCGGAATTTGGTTCGATCGCAACTGGCAGATTATCAGTTTCCTCCATGGATCACATTGTATCGGAATTGTTCTAAAGAACAAGGGCAGAACGTATTCTTCCACTAAGGTAGCGGCATAGGCATACAAGGGCTGCCAATATGCCCGGCACAATCCTTCGAGCCCTTCGTTCCTAACTGCCAAATCTTCCCCTGTCCGTCAAGCAGCACGCTCCACCGTGTAGGGGGAATCTTCTGGTTGTCTGGAGGGAGTATCGGGCAAAGACATCGATCCTTTTCTCGCTTTAAACGGCGTTTTTTCCCAGAGGTTTCTCCTTGTGTCGGGAGTAGAAGGAGAATGGGTGGCTGCGCGATTACGCAGCTGGGATGGCGTGCCTTAAGGGGATTTCAGGGCCCGAAACATCGGTTCCGAGCACATACCTCATGCACTGGGGAAAATTCGGCGGACGATGCCCCTTCGCCCATATTCCCAAAAACGAACCATTGCATCCAGAGCCATATCGGTTTTCAATGGGTTCATGATGACTCGGAGGAATACTTTATCGATGTTCTTGACTGCCTGCCTGGTGCCTGCTCTCACACTGCCGCTTTCGGTGAGTGGAGCTGGCAAGAAAAAGGGCGCATTTACCATCAGCTTTCATGTGGAAGGTGATAAATCGGAAGGAGACAAGCGTGTGGCGGAGGACGTCATCAATGGGCGTACCGTTTATTTCCGGAGAATGCCGGTGGTGACGAATAAGGACTTTCGGGGCTATTGGCCGTTCCCTGCGGATGATGGATCATGGGGGGCTGCGTTTAAACTTTCCTCCACTGGCCTGCGGCGTCTGAATACAGCTGGCCTGACCGAACGCGGACGCCTGATGCGTGTGGTGGTGAATATGAGAATGGTCGACGTGATGCTTGTCGACAGGAATCCCGAAGACGGGATCATTGTGCTGTGGAAGGGACTCACAGAGGCAGAGCTGAAGAAACTGGAGAAGGCGCTACCACAGATCCCGGCTCAATAGGTTGCACTCAATGACTCTGATCATGGGAGTGCGCCGCCCCACTTCATCCCGTTTGACGTTGGCCCTGACTCTTGCAGTGTCGACCGTGCCTGCCATGAATTCTGCCCGTGGCGGGAACGAAAAACTCCAATACCCCACGGCCAACACCCAACTCGAGCGACGACCATCGGCGTTCTACATGTTCACCGACAGGAATTTCGAAGGCTCGAAATCGACGCCGTGGCAGGGCGGCCAGTATGGATTTGTCCGCACGCCACAGCGCACCAAGGCCGGGGTGATCATGACCAAATTCCATGAAGGAATGGACGTCGCACCAGTGAACCGCGACGGATCAGGAGAGCCCCGGGATCCCGTAATGAGTATGGCTGCGGGCAAGGTGGTGCACACGAACTCGACCTCCAGCAAAAGCAACTACGGTCAGTACGTGGTGATTCAGCATGACTTCGACTCCGGGCCGTTTTACAGCCTCTACGCGCACTTAAACTCCATTTCGGTTAAGCCTGGCCAGATTGTAAAACCTGGCAGCCAACTGGGCATTCTAGGCTACACTGGCGTGGGCATCAACAAGCGTCGCGCTCACGTCCACGTGGAACTGAACATGCTCCTCCACTCTGGATTCGATCGCTGGCACGACAAGACGCAGACGACGCCCAATCATCATGGCGTATTCAACGGGATCAATCTGGTCGGTGTAGACGTTTCAAAGATTCTAGCATCGAAACGCGGTGCATCCATCCAGAGGATGGTCAAAGCTTTGCCGGTGTATTACAAAGTCCTTGTCCCTAACACTGGCAAAATCGAGATACTGAAGCGCTACCCCTGGCTGGGAAAGGCATCCAACGCACCCGCTTATGAAATTTCGCTGTCAGGATCTGGAATACCTATAGAAATTTCCCCGCACAAAAGCAAAGTGGAGTATCCGGTAGTATCGTGGGTGCGCTACTCCCCCACCTATCACAAATTCTACACTAAGAACCGCCTCAGCGGCACTGGCTCCACCGCGGGCCTCACGAAGTCAGGCCGTGAATACATTGACCTCATGATCGGTGCGTTTTGAGCTGCTCTGAACAAAAGCATCACGGGAGCGCCACCACCAGGCGGCACCAGAGTGCCTCTCCATCAGGCAGGGTAATGCTGCCTACGCGGTTGGCGGATTGAGGAATGATTGGCCCCAGCGTCCACCCAGTGCCACTCCAGTTCTGGCCGGGCTGCTTTGACAACAGGGCACTCCACTCCTTCAAATCAGACGACAATTCCAGGCGGTAGACAAGGTCAGGTCGCCCGAGAATATCGGCCGTGGATTCATCGATGGGAAAGCTGGCGTGGAGTGTGCGACGATCGCCATCAATGGCGATGTCGTGAGGCGAAACAGGATTGGCTACAGTCGGGTTGATGCCGAAGGCGTACTCGATCAATGCCGACATGCCGTCGCGATCGGCATCTTCATCGGGCGAAACGATCCCCCATGCCTGCGCCCAGTTCGACCACGGCGTTGCCGGCAGGACAATGACTGGTCGACTGCCACGCGGTGAACCATTTGGATCGGCGCTGATTTGCCAGGACGTAACATCGCCCAGCAATCGCGCGGGTGTGTCCTCTGCGGCGATTTCAAGCGAATGGCCGAGCACATTGCCAAGCCATGCTTTCTCATAGCTGAAGTCGAGAATGTGTGCACCGAACGGCTCCGCAGCCTTCACTATGATGCGCTCACCCGCGTTGTTCAGCTGGCCTGTAAACTCGCCAATAACAGGAATATCCGAGCCATAGCGTTCGGCAAATTTCGCAGCGTCACTGACAATGATTACGTAGCCGCCGGGGTCCAGATTCACGGGAGGAAAAGTGAAATCCACTCCGTCAGTGATGCGAACCCCAGTGAGATCGATCGCTTCACTCCCGACATTTACGAACTCGAGAAACTCGTATTCAGCGCCGCCCAGCGGATCGCTCATGATCTCGGAAATCCGCAGCGACTGCGCGATCCGCAACACGGATTGCATTTCTGCCCCGGTCGCGGCAAATCCGTCTGTGGGGAACGTCGTGCCGCTGCCTACGCGTCCTCCAGCAACGGCGAGCGAGTGGTCGGCTGTCTGCGATGCGAACACGACATAGTCGATCAATGTCTCGCCATCGAACAACGCCAGATGCTCGCTTTCGGCATCGAGGGAAAAATCCAGGTGATTGGCACCTGCGGATGGATCGTTGTCCGCAATGAACTTGGTGTAACTGTCAGGCGCGAGAAAGCTGAGCGGTGCGAAGAAGAACTTCTCATCGCTGCCGGTGATATTGTCGGTGAGACGGACTCCGCGCAGCGCGACTGGAAGCGTGCCGCTGTTTGCAAGTTCGACCCAGTCGTAGTCAAAGAAAACGTCACCTGCGGCCAGGAACTCAGAGATGCTCAAATTCGCCGCCAGGCCCAGCGGTTGCCTGATGTTCTCCGCGTCCGGCGTTGGAATGCACAACTGCCAGGAACCGCCAATGGTGCTCCGACCGATTGAACAGGCATCGACCTGCAGACCAAATTCGACTGAATCGACCAGCGCGCCCTGCGAGTCGAAGAGGAAAACTGTGTCGCCGCCGCGATTGAGACCAATGCCTGTAACCGCTTTGGCAAAGGCAACAGGGCTCCCCTGCTCTATCAATGTTCCCGCTGGGATTACAAAGCCACCATCGGAAGTCGAACGTTCGCTCACAATCCAGCCGCTCAGGTCGACAGTCTCCGTGCCAATGTTGGC
>JAGROY010000385.1 GCA_020439995.1 Verrucomicrobiia bacterium | reverse complement strand
CAGATCCTTAATTCAACGACATTGTTATATGACTCTCTCGTTGACATGATATACCAACTGCTGTTGGAAAACTTCACTTTCCCTGCGGCGATTCCATTTGATCCGATAAAACTATTGTAAGCGCCGCCGTGGCTGATGTAGCCAGCTGCATTAGACAGGGCATCCATAGGGGGCAGAGGATTGGTGCGGGATCTAAACTTCAACAGGGTCGAATTGATGCCAGCCTGCTGAAGGCTCTCATAATCGCTAGCCAGAAGCGGTAACGGTGATCCGCTGACATCAGGATGATCTGAATAGTCATCAACGTAGAAATTGACGTTAAGACCATTTCCAGTCAGGGTAGATCCGTTCAGCGTTCCAGCAGAAATGCGGTTGATGTAGCCAATGACGTCCGCCTTTGTTCTGGCAGTCAAATGGGTAGGCATCACACACCAAGACAGTGACGACTGCGCTGCAAAGTGCTCAAAAAGACTACAGGCGACGCTGTGTGTCGAACTATCAGACAACCTGGTGGGTAGTCCATAACAAAGGACGACAAACCGGATCTTCGTTCCCGCAGTGTTCAGATTCAACAGCTCGGTCGTGATAGGATCTCGTATATAAGAATTGAAGTTCACTGTGCTCCTTGGTGAATGAAAATCCAGAGATTGAGAAAGGTCAATTCTACCGAATCTTCCATTCAGAGGGGGCTCCCGGATTACCGTAAGCACTGTCGGCACCCCCGAAGGAACTTGGCTAGCTTTTCTTCAATTCGGAATCTCAGTTTCGGGATGTTGACCTCGTTCTTTGTCCGAGAGGGCGAGCTCAGGGGATTGGAATGGATCGGATTGTGTCAAACTGCAGCGTTTGTATCATGTCTGCTCCCTCAGCTTTGTGACTGGCCGCTTTTTTTTCGGTGAGCGAGAGGTGGGATCGCGTTTTTCCGGTGCATCGGCTTTGGTCTTTTCTGCGTTCTTTTTGTCGCGAGCATGAAACGATATCAGTTTCTCCTCCACCTTGGCAAAGACGGAGCCGGTCGTGAACTTGCCATTTTTCAAGCGCTTGCCCGCTCGCACACCGGTGAGCAGCTCGATGCCTTCTTCGATGGTCGCTACCGGATAGATGGAGAATTTTCCCGCAGTGGCAGCATCGACAACCTCCTTGCTGAGCATGAGATTACGTACGTTCGTTTTTGGGATCAGGACACCCTGGTTTCCAGTGAGGCCGCGTTCCTTGCAAATCTTGAAGAAGCCTTCGATCTTTGCGTTGGCACCGCCGATGGCCTGGACTTCCCCGAACTGATTTACTGACCCGGTGACGGCTAGGCTCTGCCGGACGGGAATTCCGGAGATGGCAGAAAGAAGTGCATACAATTCGGTGGACGATGCACTGTCGCCATCGATGCCGCCGTAACTCTGTTCGAAAACGAGTGAAGCGGAAATGTTAAGATCCTTCTCCGGCAAGAAAGTGGATGCGAGATAGCTGCTGAGAATGAGCACCCCCTTGGAGTGGATGGGGCCTGACAGGTTTACTTCGCGTTCGATATTGATGATGCGGCCTGACCCCTTGCGGATGCGCGCGGTGATGCGGTGGGGTTGGCCGATGGTGGATTCACCGATGTGCATGACGGAGAGGCCGTTGATCTGGCCGACGGCCTCGCCACTGGTGCGGATGGCCATCGTTCCGTCTAGGATTCGCTCATGGAGCCGTTCCTCAATTCTGCCGCAACGATCGTGATGAGCGTCCAGAGCGGCGTCGATGTGGGCTGCTATGACATTTCGGCTATTGGCCTGACGTGCCTGGTAGTCCGCCTGGACAGCGAGGTCTTTGAGGCTCTCCGCGTGTAGCGATAGCCGGGTGGAATCGTCGGCCTGGCGGGCCACGTTTTCAACCATCCGTGCAATAGCCGAGCGATCGAACGGTAGCAGTTCCTGCTCGGATACGAAGTTGGCGATCAGCCGAGCAAACAAAATGACGTTGCTTTTGTTCCAGGGCATCTCTTCCTCGAAGTCGACGACGACTTTGAACAGCTCGGAAAAATCGCTGTCGTGCCTGTGCAGCGCATAATAGAGGTGACGCTCGCCCAGCAAGATGACTTTGACATTGAGTGGCACTGGCTCGGGTTGAAGCGATACGGTGTTCGTAACCGTGTAGTTTTCCGCGAGTGACTCGGTGCGAATTTGATGATTGCGCAGTGCCCTCTTGAGCACGTCCCACGCGAATGGCTGGGGCAACAGCTGGCGGGCATCGATAACCAGATAGCCACCATTTGCCCTGTGCAACGCCCCCGGCTTAATCAGGGTAAAGTCGGTCATCAACGTTCCCATCTCGGCGAAGTGCTCGATGCGGCCAACCAGATTGGGATAGGTGGGGTTGTCTTCGTAAACGATAGGTGCGTTGCCGTCTTTAGCATGCTCGACGAGCACATTTACACGGTAGCGGTAGAGCACTCCGATGTCGTCGGATGATTGCTCTCGGCTGGGTGTCGATTCATCGGCTGGTAGGAATTCTTCCGCGCAGGCTTCGATGTCCGCTAGCACCAGATCGAGGAAGTGCTGGACGTCCTTCTGGTCTGTGTAGTTTTCGCGGATCTCCCGCACCATCAATTTTGCTTCTCTGTGGACGACTTTCCGATTCAGCGCCTGCACTGCATGTTTGATCTCACGCCGCCACTTCGGCATCTGATGCATGATCGCCTCCAGCTCCGATTGCAGCCCTTTGATCACTTCCTGGATGCGCTTTTTTTCGCTGTCGGCCAGAGCTTTGTAAGCCTCGGTTTCGATCGGCTCACCATCCACAGCCGGGGCAAATGCCGGGCCTGACTGGGTGTGGACGAGCACGATGCTGTCCTTTGCCGCTTTGTCCCTCAGCTGTTCAAGGAGGCGGCGTTCTTCCTTGCTGGCGGATTGTTCTACTGCTGTCCTTTGGGCGCGGTAGTCATCGGTTTCAAAGGTGGCGGGCAGGGCGGTCTTGAGATCGTCGATCAGCTGCTTCATGCGATCACGGAATTCCGACGCTGTGCCTGCTTTCATCGCGATCGCGCGAGGCTGGTATTCGGTGTCAAAGTTAGACACGTAGATCCAGTCGTTGGGCGACGGGTCATCGCTGGCGTTCTTCTCAAGGTAGCGACGGATGACCCGGTGCTTGCCGGAGCCGGTCGAACTCATGGCGAACAAATTGTAGCCGTACCGCTTCATGCGAATCCCAAACTCGATGGCTTCCAGCGCACGGCGTTGCCCTGGCACTTGCTGCAATCCCTGCAATTCAGAAGTCGACTTAAATGGTAGTTCTGATGTCGGGCAGTTCCGGTGCAACTGGGAGGGTTTCAGGGGCTTGGGTTTAGGCATTTGGCTCAGTAAGGGTGTTCAGCTCTCGGAACTTGGTGATGATCTAGGTGATTCGCGTGCGTGCGTCAATCTGCCATTCGGAAGCACGAGGGCGCACTGGCAAGGTGACGTCGTCAGGTAAGCTGGCTTAAAACGTCAGCAAGGGAGTACCCGTCGGGATTTGATCGGGAACAAATTTGCCCGTCCGCAGGAAATGTGCCGTTTGCTCCTGCACGGATCTGGTGCTCGGCATGCGAATGTGTGTCGTCGGCAGGGTGATCAGATCGGCCATGCCGTCGACCTGACCGGAGGCTACAGTCACCACACCATCGTCCAATCCTGGCAGCATGGCGGCGACAAACGGGAAGTCGCTGCGGGTGCCCATGATGATTCCGGGAGAGAATTTCACCGGCCCCATTCGATTCATTCGATTGGGGAGACTGTCGGCACCCACGCCGACTTGTTGCACGAAGTCGCCTAACATTTCTGCCAGAAGCGGTGAGCGGCAGAAGAAGTCGGCGTATTCGGTGCCTTTGTTAGGGGCTGCGAGAAGTACAACCTTGCCAAGGTGATCCACTTTTCGGTCAGTGAGCAATTTGCGAATGACGATGCATCCCATCGAGTGTCCGACGAAGTGGATTTTGCGAGTTGGATCGGTGCAGTTTTCCTGAATGGCGGGGAGCACATATTGATCAAGGACTTGATCGACTGAAAGGCTGCGGATCGGGTAGTGAATCTCGATCGTTTGGAATCCCTCTTTGTTGAGGGCGCGGCCAAGCGTGCGGAGCGGCGGCTTGGCCCAGCTGAATCCATGAATGAGCACCACGTAGTCACCAGAGCTTTCCCGGACGCGGGGGACTTTTGCCAGGAAGGGGAACTGTTGGCCAAGGCGGGCGACCGCCCGTGCGCTGACGCGTTCGACAGTGTGGTCGGCGGAGCTGTTGTCCCGGGCGGGCAGGATTTCCGTGAAATCGGCCACAAGGAAGGCTGTCAGGAGAACTCGTATTGCAAGGTGCATAAACGTGTAGGGATCAGGGATGCTAACAATTTAACGAATGGGAAAATCGAAATAAGTGTCAGGAAAAGGCTCGTCCTTGAGCGAAAAATGCCACCATTCCTCCGGCAGGTGCTGGAAGCCGTGCTTCTCCATAATCGAGCGAAGCAGCAGCCGGTGCATGCGCTGCTGCGGCGTGGCGTCACGCGATTCAGAATGGGACTTGCGACCGAAGAAATCGAATGGCGACCCCATGTCCAGTTCTCGGGGCTCCGTCAACGTGGCGCTCCCGGTGCCTGGCAGCAGGACAAGTGTGACATCGACGCTGCTTCCACGGCTGTGTCCAGACTTGGCAGCGATGTAGCCTTCCTTCAGCAGATCCGCTTTTGCGATGTCAGGGTAGTAGCGTGATTTGATTTGCGGGAAATCTCCGCCGCTCTTTGTCCACTGGACGAAATGATTGACGGCACGCTGCGGTCGGTAGGCGTCGAATACTTTGAGGCCGAATCCATAGCGCCGCAGGTCAGCCTGCACTGCGATCAGGGCGGAGCCCGCAGCCTCTGATACGACGCAGCGTCCGCGCTCGTAGCCTCGCACTTGCTGGCCGGTGAAGTTGTCCCGCCCGGCGTAGCGAAGATCCACCGCGATGTCCGGTGCTCGTTCGGACAAGTACATGAACCCTCTGGGCAGTGTTCCGCTTGCTCTTGAAGCGCGTTCTTGAGCGAGACCATAGGAGACGATGACCACTACCAGGGCCAGTGGCAGAAGGGACGTAGCGAGTCGAGAGTGCTGCCGTATTTTTTTCATCGATACAGATGCTTATCGTGGATCTTCCGGTTGAACGAATACGCTTGCCATTCCGGCAGCCTCTGCTGCGGCGATGCCCAGCCGGGAGTCTTCAAAGACGAGGCACCTTTCCGGGGCTACTCCCATGCGCTCTGCCGCCAACAAGAACATGTCAGGCGCTGGCTTGCTGCGAGTCACATCTTCCTGGGTAACGATCGTGGGAAAAATGTCGAGGATTGAGATGGCATCCATTGTCCGGGCGACCGTATCCCGGACACCTCCTGATGCCACGGACACGGGATGGGTGCGCGCCATGTTGCGGGCAAACTCAACCACCGGGACGTAGGGTACCACCTCATGCAGGTGGGAGAAGTAGTAGTATTCCTGATCACGCACCGTCTGCTCAGGATCCATCTCCACTTTGAAAATCTCGTTCATCTTGCGCACGGTGTCATGCATGCCCACGCCGGCAAAGGACTGCGCGAATTCCCGGGTCAGCTCAAAGTTTCCACCGTTCTTCGCGTAGGCATACAGCCAGGCATCGTAGTGCACATGCATCGACAGGCTGAGTGTGCCGTCGTGGTCGAAAATGTAGCCGTCAAAATCACCTGCGGGTATGTCCAATACCTCCCAGGGAGGCGCTTGTTCAGTCATCTTGAAGAAACCTTTCGGGCCCTTCTGCATCCCACGCGAGCGAAAAGTGCTCTGAATCAACAAGATTGACGAATTCATTCAACATTGTATGTAAAGTGCTTAGAGGGAATGAGTTGTCGCTTTGAATGTCAAGCAATCAGGTGAGAACTAGATTTTCTGGGAATCGATATTTTTAATAAATACTAGACTCTCAATCTTGCGGTAGCTGATTTATGATGATATTCTATAGATTCCATAGTTTTTAATTTCAAAAATAACGAAAGTTCGAATATCAACCGCGAACATTCAAAAAACATATGATTCCAGTTGTCTTCACCAAGAAGCATTTCACTCAGATCAGAACTCACCACAACCCAGGCGCCGACATGCACAACACGAACCTCTTGTATTCCGCTGATGGCGAACTGTTTTCAGTCCAGAGAGTCGAGACCGTTGAGATGCCTCACGAGCGCAGCGATCTTCGATTTGAAGTGGAGGTTCATGACGCAAATCACGAGCAGCGCTTGTTTGTCGGCTTGATGGAGACGGAAAAGCTGGCCATCTCCGAAGACTGTCCCGGACTCGCGGTCGCTATATCGCTTGGTGAAGGAACCATGATCGACTTGATCAATGACACGGGAATCGTCGGCTACTACGACTCCGCGCCGTTCGATCGTTCTGTTCCAGTCCGTGTCTCGGTTGAAGTCGACGTGATCGGAAGGGTGTGTATTCCTAAGATTACCGTGAACGGTGAGAGCATTCTTCATCCTGCGCTTCAGTTGAATCGCACCGGGCACCTGAGTGCCCTGATCGGCTGCACCCTCACCGAGCGGTCGGTCAGCTTCAAAAATGGCAAAGTGTCCGTGATTGGTCGCCGTGACCGGGCCAGTGTTTGAGTGAATCGATCGCGCAGGGGGACGCTTCTCCGTGGGCTGAAAGATTTTTGCAGCTACCGACATTGGAAAAAGATGTTTGTCAGCCGATGCTTTGGCTAAGGTGTGAGGATGAAATATGTTCATTCCGCCCTCGTCGGCTGCTGGTCATTTGCGCTGCTTTTAAGTCCGATTAGCGGGGATCTGATCGCCGCGCCTGCGTCGCCCAGGGGCGACCAGATGCTTGCCGATTATTTTGAACTTGAGGCTGCAAAGCTTGAATCTGCCTGCCTGGCAGGAATTCAGACGAAGCAGGACTGGCTGGATGCGCGTGATGGATATCGCATGCAACTGCTGGAGATGCTGGCGCTTGATCCGCTACCGCCGCGGACTCCTCTGAACGCTCGTAGCACTGGGCGGGTGGAAATCGAGGGCGACGGTGCACCGTTTTCGGTAGAAAAGATCGTCTTCGAATCCATGCCGGGATTTTACGCCACGGCAAATCTCTATCTACCTGAGGACACCTCCCAACCTCTGCCCACCGTGCTCTACGCGTGTGGCCATGGGCCGACGAAGATCGATGGTGTCAGCTACGGCAATAAGGTGAGCTATCAGCACCACGGGGCCTGGTTCGCACGGAACGGATATGCGTGCCTGATTCTCGATACAGTGCAGATGGGAGAAATAGAAGGAACGCATCATGGCACTTACCGCGAGGGGATGTGGTGGTGGAATTCGCGTGGTTATTCGTCAGCTGGTGCAGAGGCCTGGAACTGTGTCAGGGCGCTCGACTATCTGGAGACGCGACCGGAGGTGGATAAGGAGCGCTTCGGCGTGACCGGTAGATCCGGTGGAGGTGCCTACAGCTGGTGGATCGCTGCGATCGACGGTCGAATCAAGGCAGCCGTTCCAGTGGCGGGTATCACGACTTTACGGAACCATGTGGTGGATGGATGTGTGGAAGGTCACTGCGACTGCATGTATCCGGTGAACACCTACCGCTGGGATTTTCCAGTGATCGCCGCACTGGTCGCTCCGCGTCCACTTCTGATTTCAAACTCTGACAAAGACACCATTTTTCCCTTGAATGGCGTTTATGCCGTGCATCAGCAGACAAAGCGAATCTACGATCTACTGGGTGCGTCCGATCATCTCGGGCTTCAGATTACCGAAGGGCCGCACAAAGACACGCAGATGCTGCGAGTCCATGCTTTTGTCTGGTTTGATCGCTTTCTCAAAGGCAACGATCCACCGCTGCTGATCGACAAACCGGCGGTGCCATTCCTCACTCCGCAGCAACTCAAAGTTCTTGAATCGATTCCGGAGGACGAGCGCACTTCGAAAATTGAAGAAACATTCGCAACAATGGCACCAGCTCCCGCAGTCCCCAAAAATGCTGGGGAATGGCAGACGATGGAGGCGGCATGGATGAAATCGCTCAAAGAAAAAATTTTCCGTGGCTGGCCAGAACAGCCAGGGAATCTGGACATCAAGGAAATCTCGAAGCGCCAGCGGGGCGCGTTCGTAGTGCGAGAGTTTGACTTCAACAGCCAGCCTGGAGTGCGCCTGCCGATGTTTCTTGTTTCTCCTGACAAACCCACCTCGGCAGTCGTGGTGACTGTGATGGACGAGGAAATGTGGAGCGCCTTTTCGGCATGGCTCGACGGCGAATCGACAGACCGGCCATTTGAGTTCAAAGGTGACAAAGTGCAGCACGTTTTCCTGGCTCCGCGAGGCGTGGGGCCAACGGCGTGGACGAACGACGCGCGCGCGCGCGTGCACATTCGACGGCGTTTCATGCTGCTCGGCCAGACGCTGGCAGGAATGCGGGCCTTCGACATCAAGCGCGGCCTGGACGCTGCGTCGGCAACCTGTCAGGCAGACCGAGCGCGGTCCGCTGCAGTGCATGCCAGAGGCGAAATGGGGGTGAATACCTTGTACGCAACCCTGCTGGGTGAAAACGGACAGTGGCGAGACCTGTTGCTAACAGACCTCCCGGCATCCCACCGCGCCGGGCCGGATTATCTTAACGTTCTCCGATTTCTCGATATTCCTGAAGCGCTGGCAATGGCATCGCAGCACGGAGTAGTCATTGTCCAAAATGATGAACCCGGAGTCGCTGACTATGCGGCAAAAGTCAGCGCAGTGTTGATCGAAAAGTGAGATCGAGCGCTACATCAACGAAGTGCGTCCACTGCGAACATACCCTGTTCCAGACCGTTACGGCAGGGAATTTACTCGCAACTCTCTGGCCAACCAGGTGAGCAGGCTAGTGCGCAAAGCGCTTGGAAAACGTGGAAGCTACCGTCTACTTCTCCATGCTTGCGCGACCCACATGCTCGAACACGGAGCCGATAATCTCCAAAAATGGAGCCCTCCCTCGAGATTCGGAAGATCTGGGAAGACGACGACATGATCGAGGTCGTTTTCGCGGTAGCGGACGGCCAATCGGTTTTTGGGACCAAGCTTTACGTCGGACACGGAACACTCAAAGAGACCGTGGAGGAACTCGACAAATTTAAGTCGCAAGTCCACGGCGGCATCTACGATCTTGAATGGGGCGGTTTCGGCCCTGAGTTTGCTAACGGTGCTGTAAGAATCAGACTCCACTTTTATCGCAATGCTCGTCTCTGCATTTCGGGATTGATTGAGTCGGAATACACAGAATTCGGACTCAAGAAGATTGCGAGCCGAGGCGAGCTGTACTTCTATTCCGAGCCTGCCTCGCTTGACAATTTCATCGATGAGATGAGATCGCTATCCAATGGGGTAACTGATTCAGTATCGCTAGCCGGAAAAACCTAACAACGTCGAAATCGTGGACAGCATCTCGCCGCAGGTGCGTCGTGTTCGTATCTTCGTGTTGCGCAACTTTTGTGCGAGTCTTGTCCTGGGATCTGAGGGGGCTTCACCTCAGCATTGCTGGATAACTATTTTGACCGACCTGCGGACTTACTCACTGCCTATCCAGCACGGGTGTATCAGGGCGATCTTCCGTGGGATGTCTCGACTGCCGAGTTCTGGGATCTCTTTGATACCGATCCGGCAGTGAATGAGGGACGCAATCCAATGGATGACGGATGGCGGGTCGTCGACTATCGCCTGAACGCGGAGGAACAGGCGATCTTTGATAAAAACGATGAAAACGGATTAGTCGTGAGCGAGCGACTGGGCACGTATACCTTTGGGGATACCTTTTATGACCTGTGGACGGATGCGCTGCTCCAAGCCTGACATTTCAGTTTTCAGAAGTGCCTTAAGTGCCTTGAAGAGACGGATGAAATCGTCATGGCGCACGAGCTGGAGGGCATCCTTTCTGGAATGCGGGCAGGGCTTGGTCTGCAACGAGCGCTCTATGAAAGTGGTAGTGCATTCCTCCAACAGGCGTTTCAGGATGCCGATTGGTTCCTGACAGTCGCGCACAACCTCCTGCGAGATGAAATGCTGTCGGCCGGTTATACTGATGCGACCAAAGTTGCTCAATCTATCAGCCTCGCGAACGATCATCAAGATGTTGGTGTGCTGTCGGTTTTCGGTGGGGAACGGATTGTCGACGTCACCCAGTTCACCCCGCGTGGCCACTATGTGAATTCTGAAGGGCTGACGCGCAATTTTAAGAGCATGATGTGGCTCCTGCGCTTTGATTTCGGACTTACTCTGGCGACTGTCAGTGACATGAGTCCGGAGGAGGCAAAGGCTGTGGCTTTGCGCAATTGTTTCGAATGCTTATTCTGCTCTGGTATTTCCTGAGGAATCTGCTTAGCATTCTGGAATGTTAAGTAACCGGCAAGCTGATGGAGCTGTATCGAATGGGCGTGTTTTGAGCGCGTTTTCTGTAGAGGAGGCGAACGATGTCTAAGGGACTCAAGGTATTCCTGTCACTGATCTGTGCGTCCGTGCTTGCGTTTGTATTGATCGTCGGGCTGTTCGTTGTTCGCGGAGTGTCTCGGTTTCGAAATGACCACCGGTCGACGACGACCCAGCTTCAGGATGCTCATCGGGGCGAAGTGACACGGGCTGAGAACCGAAACCGAAGGGCCTCGCCGCAACAGTTGCCGAGCAATTTTAAACCTCTGTCGAACTTGTACGATCTAGGGCATCGCGGTTGTTCCGATAATGATCTCAGTTCGCTGATCCTTCAAAACGCGCTGATCAAACGTGATCCGCGCCTCGCTTACGAGAAACTCGATATCGACCGCTGCAATGCGCTGGTTTGTGCCTATGTGAGACGAGGCGTGAGCCTGAACAAGAACTACTACCTGCGGCAGAAGCTGGTGGAATCGTTCGGCCAGTCGAACCAGGCGGCGCTGGTGAATCGGATGCGGCTGGTGGCGGTGCTGCTGGGAGGTGAGAAGGGGAGTGGCGGAATAGATCCCAGGTTCAGGGAAATCCGCGAGGAGGCGCACCGTTTTTCGCCCTACGTGCTGGTGCAGATTCAGGAATATGCGGACCGGCTGGAGCAGCGCATGAGGGATTCGGGAATTAAGAACCAGGTTCCAGCTGATTTCAGAAACTTTGTGGATGCGTTAGATGTGTCAAGGGAGAGCGAGTATTCGATCGCCAATATCGGCTCAAGGAATCGGGACGAACCCGCGAAGGAGCTGTATGCCTTGAGAACGCTGTACAAGGATCTCAGCATTTACTACGGTGAGCGCGCCGAGGAATCGTCTGGGCTTTCCTATGAGGCAATTTTCACGGAGCCCGGTTCATTTCAAAGTGAGATCCTCGGAGATCTTCAGCGTCGCCATCAGTCGATGAGCAAGCTCGAGCTTGCGGCAGGCTTCTCTGCAGTGGGCGTGGAACTGCGCGAATATTTGAGTTCGCTGCGGGACAGGCGGAGTGGCGACCGGGGAAGTGACGAGGAGGTGAACCAGATCAAGCGATTGAACGAGATCGTTGCCGTTGCCACCGGTTTGTTCGCTGGAGGCAGGGATGCGATGCCACCGGCAGCGCAGGCGCGTCAGTTGGTCGATCTGCTCTATCTGGAGGGGCTCTACAGCAAGAAGCAGAGGGAAGGGCTCCTCAAAGAACTGGATGCAGCTGGCGATCTCGACAACGGGCGGGAAGACGCCGCCGGCGCCTTTTACTCCTTTCTCAACTACATGAATGGATTGGCCTACGCCAAAATGGATGAGTCGCTGGGAGGTGCAGCCCGGTACTACTCGGGCCTCACAAAGGAAGCAGAGAACTACCTGGAGATCCAGGCCAGGAAGAGCGCGCTGCAGGTTCTCGGATTGTTGCAACTCGACGTCTATGAGAAGCACCGCAGCATCCTGCAGGGCACGAGAGATATTCATCTGGCTGGTGAAGCCCGTGGAAAGCTGATGGTGTTTCGGTCACAAAATGAGATTACTGGGTTTCTGCGTAACGATTCATTGAATGGCGCGGATACCATCTGGGTTCTCAAGAGTGGTCTGAACATGCCTAACGAGGCGTCATTTGCCGCGATGATTCTGGAGGATCCGATCATGAAAGCATCTCACTACGATGGCTACGCGCGAAGCCGGACGCCACCGATACCTCTTCTTCAGATTCCAGAAGCGGTTGATTTGTATGGCAGGTTCCATGGCAAAAATGTGCTGCTTGAGGCGCAAAAGAGTCCTGATGAGAAAGTGTTAGTGACTGAGGTGAAATGGCCCGACGTGCCGGAAGCGCCTGCCGTTGCGCGCCAGCGCTGGTTGGATACGCCTGCGGGTGATGGCCGATTGTTCCTGATTGATGCCGCGCTAAGTAATGAAGAGATTCGCGAAATGCAGAAACACGTTGGCTCGAAGGCCGCGAATTACGCGTTCCTGCGCAGCAATTTGCCATTGAATCCGGTCGAGAACGAGGAGCACATCTATCCCGGGTTTGCGATTCCGTTTGACTACTATGAGCAGCATGTCACGAACAGCGGGATCGAAGGAATGATCGCCGGACTCTCGGACGATGAAGGTAATTCGGATCAAATTCGCAGACTGTTAGTGCAGATTCAGGAACGTATTTTGCAGAGTCCGGTCGATCCCGGGCTTCTCCGTCTGTTCCGCCAGCAAATCGAAGCTGGTCTGGGCGAGAAATACAAAGACGACGAAGGCGTTGTAAAATTGCGCCTGCGGAGTTCTTCCAATGCGGAGGACAATGCCGAGTTCAGCGGTGCCGGACTCTACGAGAGCCATCCCGCGATCTACACCCTTTCAGGTGCACGGGGCGACTACGACATTGCCGAAGCGAATCAGCGCGCTGTTGCTTACGCGATGAAGCGGGTGTGGGCCTCGCTTTGGAATGCGGAAGCCTACTTCGCTCGCCAGCGTGCAGGTATCGTGCAGGAGACGGTGCGCATGGGTATTCTCGTTCATCCCAGCTACCGCAGCGAGGAATCCACCGGCGTCGTTTTTCGTTACGCCGCGAACGATATCGAGATCGTGGTCAACAAGGGCAAAGAAAACGTGCAGAACCCAAGGATTGCCGGACTGACTCCCGAGATGCACCGCATCACCGATGGGCCCGACCAGATCAGCCACAGTAGTCGCTACGCAATCAGCCGGAAGGTCATCCTGAGCGAAAAAGACCGGGGCAAACTGATGGGCCTGATCGATAGTGTGGTTCCCAAATTCCAAGCGCTCTATCCGGAACAAGGCATCGCTGGAGTCGACGTTGAGTTTAAAATGATGGAAGTGCCCAAATCCGATGGCGGCAAGAAAGACGTCGCGATGCTGAAACAGATTCGTCCACTTGCGAAGCGCCCTTCAGCTGGCGATCAGCGCTAGAAATTCCAGCGCAAACCAAGGCTCCCAGACGCCCCGCCCTTCTTGTCGCCAGCTACTAGTTTAGTGAAACTATTGGAATTTGGCGGCCGTGAAATCGATTTTGTAAATCATGCCTTCGTACCCTATCGCGTAGAGATCGCCCGCTTCGTCCTCGCTGAAGGAGACCAATCTCTGGGGAATGGCTCCGATCTGGCGGGCGGCAGTCAATACTCCGTCCTTCTGCGTGATACCAAACAAGAGTTTCGAATTGTAGTCGCCGCACACATAGACGCCGTAGAAGGATGAGTCCTTGTCTCCACGATAGACATGCCCGCCAGTGATGGAATTCCCGTACTTCCGATGGTATGCGAAAAGTGGTTGGGTATATTCTTTTCCTTCTAGTCGATATTGGTTTGAGAATGGCTCGAAGCCCTCATAGATATTCCAGCCGAAATTCTCCCCACCGTGGACCAGATTCACTTCCTCGGCGCGATCCTGCCCTACATCAGCCACCCAGAGATCACCGGTGAGACGGTCAAAGCAGAAGCGCCACGGATTGCGCAAGCCGTAGGCCCAGATTTCCGGTCGGACATTGGGTTGATTGCGGAACGGGTTCTCCGTTGGGATCGCGTAGGCGAGTCCACGATCGCGATTGTCCACATCAATGCGTATCATTTTACCTAACAGAAGCGCTAGATTCTGCGCGTGCCCGTTCGGATCGTGATGCGGCCCGGTGTCACCCATCACCAGATAGAGAAATCCATCCGGCCCAAATGCCAGGCAGCCGCCACTGTGATCTTCGGCCACGCTTGCGATTTTCATCAGTTCGCGTGCTGGTTCGCCTGAGTCTCCTTTGAAATCTTCACTGAATCGTCTCTCGACGATCCGTGTTACGACTTGCTCGTTTTCGAGCACCTGATAGAACAGATAATATTTTCGATTCTCGCTGAACTTTGGGTGGAACGTTACGTCGAGTAGACCGTTTGGCCCGCGGTCGCTGAATACTTCCACCTCCAGATCGAGGAAGACGGCACGGGTTTCGCTGGCCGCTGTTTTCTCCGTCCGCCAGATGGTGCCTTTTTGATGCAAAACAAGGAACACGCCGGGGAATCCAGGAACTTGCCGAAACGAACTGAGTCCGGTTTCAGCGAGACCACGGGGAAGGACGAAGGGTTCGGCAAAGAGCGGCTTTAGATCGACGGGATGGGCGATGGTCGGGATCTCCCGCGGCGCTCCAGCGTTACTGGCAGTCGTCGATTCCGGCTGCTTCAAGGAGACCAGGTATTCGATCAGATCTGTAAACTCTTCGCGGGTAAAGCCGGCGAACAAACCCTCTGGCATGAGGGAAACAGGACTTCCCGATTGTTTTTCGATATCTGCGACTGGAATGGACACCAACTTGCCATCGACCCCCATGAGTTCGATCTTCGCGTCATTCTTCTGCTTGAGAGTGCCTATGACGCTTGTGCCATCCTTAGCCTCAACAGTGATGGTGCCATATCCCGGAGCGATCGTGCCGGAAGGGTTCAGCACGGATTCGATTAAATCCCGGCGTCCAAAGGCATCGCCTGCGGCAAAGAGATCCGGCCCAGCCTTGCTTGCGCTGCCATCCACAGAATGACAACTTGAACAAAGCGCCCGAGCATCGTTGAACAGAGCCTTGCCTTTACTGACATCGCCATCGTGTCGCAGAGCATGCTCTTTGTAAACCTCAGGCGTGCGCACATCGGCTCGCAAGCCTGTGAGGGAAATCAGGGCGAGAAGAGAAGTGATGATGAGCGTTCGGCGGCAGCGTTTTTTCGATGGGAATGATTGCATACAGTATGTGATCGGGGCATTGGGTATGAGCGAAGAAATCTTGTCGTTCGCCGTCGCGATCGTAGACTCGTGCCCACTCCAGTCAAGGTTACCGCACTGTGAGCCAAAAATTGACTGCGCGTTGCCCTCTAATCCCAACCTGATCACCATGCGAAGATGTGCCGTATTCCTGGCCTGCCTACTTACCCAACTGCTTAACAACGTGTGTGCTGGAGGTGAGGGGAGCGCGTTATTCGGGCAGTGGGGGACCGAAACTCTGACCGTTCTTCACGAAGATCTCTGGCTACCCGAAAGTGCGCTCTATGCAGAAGACGCGGATCTAGAAACCGGAAAGAAAGGGCATGCGGCTTTCATGTGGGGGGTGGGCGTTCAGCTCACCGCTCTCGCGGCTGCGGCAGATGTTGCACCGGACAAGTATGCGAAGCCGATGCGGGACTATGCCGACGCCATTCAGGTCTACTGGGCCGAAGACAAGGGAATCGAGGGGTTTGACGTGCAACCGGGCCCGAGACCATCCGACCGCTACTATGACGACAATGCCTGGCTGGTACTTGCCCTGGCAGAAGTTTTCGAGCGGACAGCCGACACGCGCTATCTTGAGCAAGCCCAGTCCACGTTTCGATTCGTCATGAGTGGTGAGGACGACAAGCTTGGTGGTGGTCTCTACTGGCGTGAGAAGCATCTCACCTCAAAGAACACATGCACCAACGCACCTGCAATCGTGTCGGCATTGCGATTGTATCAACTCACGAAGGAATCCGACTATCTGGAGACAGCAAAGCGCCTCCATGGTTGGACGGTCAAGAATCTCCAGAACGAGGAAGGCCTGTTCTGGGATAATATCAAGCTGGACGGTAGCATCGACCGCCGCACATACAGCTACAATTCTGCATTGATGATCCGGGCCAACTGCCTTTTTCACGAGATCACTGGGGAGCCAGCATACCTGACGGAAGTACAACGAGTGGCTAGGGCGGCGGAGAAACAATGGATTCGTGAAAGCGGTGCTGTCGCTGACAGCGGTCGTTTCGCACATCTCCTGCTGGAATCTTTTCTGGTGCTGCACCGTCGCGATCAGGACTTCCATTGGCACAGAGTCGTGAGTAACTGCCTGACGCATCTCCACGACAGGATGCGCGATCAGAATGGGCGCTATCCTAACCACTGGGAGCGCCGTCGCCGAAGGGACGCCGGGAAGATCACACTGCTAAATCAAGCTAGCCCAGCCCGAATCTACTGGCTCGCTGCCAAGGAAATTGCAACGGTGCCGGAGGAGTCGCCAGGCGCCCGGTAACGCCCTGAACCTATCCACTCGAGTATCAGGGGCGGTCAGATTTTTCCTCGATCTTCTCGCCAACCTCTTTAATGGCTTTTCCTGTTTCAGTAGCGGCTTCACGCGCCACATCTCTCAAGCCGCTCCCAATTTTTCGCAATCCTTCGCCGATTCCTTCTTCATCGGAATCAGAGGACGATGATTTCAGGTCATCCACTGCTTCATCGACATTCTCTTGCATGTCCTCAGCTGCATCCCGGATCTTCTCGCCCGGTCTGGTATCCGCTGCGTCTTTCAGTGCGTTGTCCACTTTGTCGCCCACCTGCTCTACCTTGTCACCAAGGTCATCGATAGCGCGTTCAGTTTCTGATTTCTTCTCGCAAGAAGCGAGGACGATGGCGCAGCCTATCGCTGCGGGAATCATGTAGTTTTTCATAGTGTCAGACAGTTAGTTTGGTTAGAGACTCGAAGGTTAAAGATGCTGGTTGGCTTCCTGCTCGATCTCAGTGCCCAGTTTTTGCAGATCCCTGCCGAATCCCTTCGTGGTGGAACAGGAGCTCAGTCCTCCGCCCGCAATGGTGCAGAGAGCGAGCGCTACGAATGCAATTTTGAATCGTTTTGTTTTCATCAACTTCATTGGGAATGCAATTCGCGTGCCATAGGGGCGGCAGCGGTAAATGCGCTGAAATTCGGACGTGAACGTTCAATCAGTCGTGCAAATTGCATGGAGTTCACGTGTTCATGGATGCGCAATGCAACGCGACGATCGTCGGTGAAGGCTTGCCTTCCAGGGATGTGCTGCGAGGGTAAACTCATATATGGATTCGGAGCGTCAGCCTGCTGTCAGTGATCAAGAACGCCTCGCCGCCCTTAGCGAGGCAGGGCTCATGGATTCCCCGCTTGAGCACTTCTTTGACAGACTCACAGGCCTTGTCAGTCGTGCGGTTCGCGCCCCGATCGCAATCGTTTCGATCGTCGACAACCATCGTCAGTTTTTCAAAAGTTCATGTGGCATGCCAGAACCCTATGCTTCTGCCCGTGAAACCCCTCTTACCCATTCATTCTGTCAGCATGTGGTGAACTCCGGAAAGCCGCTGGTCATTTGCAATGCCCACGACCATCCGCTGGTCAAAGACAACAGGGCAGTTTACGACCTCGGCGTCATCAGCTACGTCGGCTATCCGTTGCGTCTCCCAAGTGGTTTCGTCGTAGGATCATTTGCTGTCATTGACACATGTGTCCGCCGCTGGAGCGACGATGAACTCGGCGCTGTGGAAGATGCTGCCGCACTGGTGAATGAACGATTTCAGCAGAATGCGCAGATCGTTTTTCAAAAGGACGCGAATGCCGACATGGACTATAGCAGGGAGCGGCTCCAGTTGATTCTCGACTCTACCGCTGAAGCGATCTACGGGCTCGACAATACCGGGAAGTGCACGTTCCTAAACCGCAAGTGCGCCCAGCTGCTCGCTTGTGATAATCCGGATTTTTTCATCGGCAAGCAGATGCATGATTTGATTCATCACACACGCCGGGATGGCACGCCTTATCCTCTGGATGATTGCCACATCTATCAGGCGTTCCAGGAAGGGAAGGAAACCCACATCGACACAGAGGTGCTGTGGCGGCTGGACGGCACCAGCTTTGAGGCGGAGTACTGGTCGTATCCGAAGATTCGAAATGGAAGGTCCGAGGGGGCCGTCGTCACGTTCATCGATATCACCGAGCGTAAAAAAGCGGAGGCGGAACTGTTACATGCGAAACAGAAAGCGGAGGAAGCCAATCGTGAGAAAAGCCGCTTTCTTGCCAATGTTAGTCATGAAATACGCACTCCGATGAACGCTATTCTTGGCTTCACCGAGCTCCTCGAAGGCCTGGTGGAGAGCCCAAAAGCGCTGAAGTATCTGGGAATCATCAGAGCCAGTGGCGACTCACTCCTCAAGCTCATTAACGACATCCTGGATCTATCAAAAATCGAGTCGGGAAAAATGGAACTGACGATGGAACCCGTTCTCGTTCGTGAAAACTTTGAGTCGGTGCGCCTTTTGCTGTCCCAACAAGTCGCTGAAAAAAACCTCGCCCTGAGATTGGAAATAGCTCCAGACGTCCCGGACTGCCTGGTACTGGATATGCTCAAGGTGCGCCAGATCTTGTTCAACCTATTGAGCAATTCGCTTAAATTCACGGAAAGCGGCGAGTTGAAAATTAGAGTGCATTGCCAGAAGGAGTCATCGGACGAACAGCGCGTGAGCTTGATCATTGAAGTTTCAGACACAGGGTGCGGAATTCCCAGCGCGGATCTCAAGAAGATCTTTTACCCGTTCAGGCAGGCAGAAATCACCAGAGCTATCGACGAAGAAGGAACAGGTCTGGGGCTCACGATCGTAAGACGCCTGACGCGGCGCATGGGCGGTACGGTAAGTGTGGAGAGTGTCGTCGATGAAGGATCAGTATTCACGGTCATCCTTCCGAATGTCGAAGTCAGTGCCGCAGTCGCCAAAGTGAAAGCAGCGGCAACGACCGGAGACGATTTCAATCTTCTGGCGCCCGCGCTCATTCTGGTAGCGGACGACAACGAGTTCAATCGAGATCTAGTAAGTGGTTATTTTGACGGCACACACCACAAGTTAATTATGGCTAAGGACGGACGTGAAGCGGTCGATATCACCACTGCCAGGCAACCCGATATCGTTTTGATGGATGTCAGGATGCCGGAACTTGACGGGAAAAACGCGCTCGCCAAGATCAAAGCAAATGAGGATTTGAAAGACATCCCTGTCATTGCCGCCACCGCCTCCAGTCTGCTGGCGGAGTCGAACTACTTAAAAAAGATCTTTGATGGCTATATCCGGAAGCCATTCTCCAGGGCGGAACTGTTTGCAGTGATGGCAAGTGTCCTTCCTCGCGCTACCGATAAGGTCGTGGAATCCGTATTGCAAGGATCGACGGATGATCCAGGGGCGGCAGTAGGGGCGACGAATGGCAGAGAGTGGCACGCGCTGGTGGGGCGCATTCAGGATGGGCTGGCCAATCAGTGGAGAAACCTGGATCAAACGATGTCGATGGATGAAGTGGGCGATTTCGCACGTTGTCTTCGTGCTTGGGGAGAAGAAGCGAACTGTCCTCCGGTGTGCCGCTATGGCCACGCGCTCTCCGGTTACGTGGATCATTTTGAGCTTTCGAATATTGAAGCCTGCCTGGGAAACCTTCCTAAACTGCTCAATGAGGTCGCCGAACTGGCGAACCGACACCACTCGTAGCGCTTCCCTGGATTTGAGCCTCCGCTGGTGGTCTCAGTGTCGAGCTAACTGGGTTTGAAACGGCTTCCGGGAAATGCGGGCTCAATACGCAATTTAGTTCGCTGTCGCAGTGGAAATGGTTATTTTCTCCGCCAGTGAGCGCTATGCCAACAGAGTCCGATAAATCACCTTGCGAGCGTCTCCCCGCCCGTCATCCCAAGTCGACGGTTTTGATCGTTGATGATCAACAGCGCAACCTGCAGGTCGTCGCAACTGAGCTCTCGGCCGAGGGGTTCGAGATCGTTCTCGCTGACAGTGGGTCCAGCGCGTTGGCTCGGGTCGACGCCCGTTTGCCTGACTTGATTCTGCTGGATGTGATGATGCCCGAGATGGATGGCTTCGAAGTGTGCCGTCTGCTCAAGGAGCAGCCCCGGTCCGCCGATATTCCGATCATCTTTCTTTCTGCAGCCGACGAGAAAGACATCATCGTGCGTGCTATCGAGGCTGGCGGAGTGGACTACGTGACGAAACCGTTTAACAAGGCCGAGCTGCTTTCGCGCGTGCGCAGCCATTTGGCTCTCAAAAGTGCGCGCGACCAGCTGGAAGTTCTGTTGGAGCAGCGGGATGAATTCATCGGTATTCTGGCGCACGATCTTAAGAATCCACTTTCGGGAGTCAGATTCAGCGCGCAGTTACTGCAAGAAATCCAATCCGAGCTTCCCGAAAAAGCAGTACGACTTTCCTCCAGCATTCTCGAAGGATCGGAGCGGATGTTCCAGTTTATCGAGCACTTCCTCTCCGAAGCTGCGGCTGCTCGGACGGAGATTCCTGTGACGATGATGCCGGTCGACCTGGCGGATTGTGTAAACGAGGCCGTATGCCGACACCAGGCTGCCGCAGAGAGGAAACGAATTACGATCCACTGGAAGAAGCCCGGGGCAATCACTGCGAATGCCGATCCGATCGTTTTGGGCCAAGTGCTGGATAACCTGCTTTCCAACGCGCTGAAGTTTTCCCACCCAGGATCCAATGTTTATGTCACTGTAGTGGCTGATGAATCGGACCAAAATTGTGCGATCGTTCAGGTGAAAGACGAGGGGCCCGGCTTTACGGACGAGGATAAGAGCAAGGTGTTCCAACGATTCGTCCGGCTCAGTGCCCGACCCACTGGCGGGGAGACTTCCGCCGGGCTCGGGTTATCGATAGCCAAACGTTTTGTCGAACTCATGGGAGGGAAGATCGACGTAGAAAGCACGGCGGGTAGCGGTGCCACCTTCGTCGTTGCTTTTCAAATGCAGTGACGCAATGCAATTTGCAATGGCGAAAGCGTCGCTCACATTGCACAGTGCATGGCACGAACCCGAATCCTCTAGAAATCGCCTGATAGCGAGGCATTTCGATGGATGGAAGGGATTGGCACAATTCTAGCAGAGGGAGTTTTTACATGGATGTCCTGATCATTGACGACGAAAAGACAATACGAGATTCGACCCTCATCGCGATTGAGAGCGAAGATCACTATGCGGAAGCCGTCGATAGCGGTCGCATTGGAATCCAGCGCCTCAAGGAGGCCGATTTCGATCTCGTGCTTCTCGATATGCAACTGGGTGACGAAAACGGACTAGACGTCCTTTCCGAAATCCGCAAGCGCTACCCCCGGATTCCCGTGGTGATGTTCACCGCGAATGCATCGATCGAAACTGCGGTGGAAGCTACCCGAAGAGGTGCCTTGGAATACCTTGAAAAGCCGTTTACTCCTGGCCAGCTGAGGCGGCTGCTCGTTCTGGCGCAGAAGTTTGGCACGATGGAGACCAAAATTGTAGAACTGGAAACCGTCGTCGCGAAACAGACCCCTGCCTACCGCTTCGATTCGGATGACGAAGCGATGCAGGATACCTTTTCTGTCCTGTTTCGCGCTGCTCCCACACCGGCGACAATTCTGATTCTTGGCGAGAGTGGCACGGGCAAGAGTGTGGCCGCACGCGCCGTTCACGAGCGCAGCAGCGTCGCTGAGAAGCCGCTCGTCACAGTCAGTTGCCCCAGCCTGTCTAAAGAATTGCTGGAAAGCGAACTGTTTGGTCACACCAAAGGTTCGTTCACCGGTGCGGTCAAAGACCAGTGGGGAAAGGTAAAGGTCGCCGATGGAGGAACTCTTTTCCTCGACGAAATTGGTGAACTGCCTCTGGAGATTCAACCCAAACTCTTGAGGCTGCTCCAGGAGCGCGAATACGAGCGGTTGGGTGACCATAAGACATATAAGGCAAATGTTAGGGTGATCGCGGCCACCAATCGCGATCTGGCTAAAGCGGTAGAGGACGGCGAATTTCGGGAAGATCTCTACTATCGGCTCAACGTGATCACCGTTGAGATGCCTTCGCTCCGCTCCCGTCCCTGCGATCTCGCCAAGTTCGCGCATTCATATGTGGAGTTCTTTGCAAAACAGATCGGGAGAAAGCTGGAAGGATTCTCCAAGGAGGCACTCGCCTGTATCCAGCAGTATGACTGGCCCGGGAATCTTCGCGAATTGCGCAATGCGATCGAGCGCGCTGTCATCCTGGCCGAGACGAATGAAGTTCGGCCGAAAGATCTGCCTCTGGATGTCGGTAAGCCCAACTCAGCGACGACGGGAGGCTCCGGTGGAACCGTGCGAGTGGGGGGCGCGTTCAGTCTCGAAGAATTGGAGAGCGAACACATCCGCCGGATCGTGGCTTCAACCGAAAGCCTTACAGCGGCGGCGGAGCTGCTAGGGATCGATCAGGCGACGCTGTATCGAAAGCGAAAGAAGATGGCCATCGCATAGTATGCCGCCCACAAGTAACACAATACCTGATTTTCCGTATGAGATTTAGTGTAAACAGCGAATTGGAATACAATCTTAATAGTCCCGCGACGTTCCTCTTTGCTCTCAGGTGCCTTGAAACTGGTGATCAGACTATTATCAGTGAATCGCTGGTAACGACACCAGAGGTGAACATCGAGGAGTTTCACATTATCAGTGGCATGAATCGTTTCTCCAGGATCCGAACAAGAAATCCTGGCAGTATCAGCATTTCCTATCGGGCAGAGATCGAGTTGTCCACGAAACGGGTTGATGTATCAAGCCTCATCGGTGGAGGCACTGCCGAACTCAACCCGGAAGGTATTCCGTTCCTATTCCCCAGCCGCTACTGCCAGTCTGACAGGCTTCGGCGCCAGGCGAATGCGATGTTCGGCCACTTGACCTCGCCGCACAGTATTGCGTCCTGTGTGAGTGACTGGATCTATGAGAACATAGCCTATGTATCCGGCAGCTCAGATGAGACATCTTCGGCAGTAGATACCCTGGAGCAGCGGCAGGGCGTCTGCCGTGATTTTGCACATCTGGGAATAGCGATGTGTCGCGCCTTGAATGTCCCGGCGCGCTATGCGACCGTTTATGCATACCAACTCTGCCCCCAGGATTTTCACGCATGCTTCGAGATTTTCATCGGAGGCTGGTGGTATCTTTTCGATCCTACCCGTCTGGCCCCGCTGAACGGTTTTGTCAGGATTGCTACAGGACGAGACGCCGCAGATGCAGCAGTATGCACGATCTTTGGAGATCCCCAGCTGACCAGAAGCACAGTATCCTGTGAACTCGAACAGTCACAGACGAGTTTTACGCCTGTTACGCGTGACAGTCTTGTGAATTCAGGGCAGGCGATAGCCCTTCTCTAAGATGCCACGATGAAGATTTTCGAAACTGCTCCGGACACCTGGGAGCAAATCCATCTCACACACGAGACGATTTACACCTATGGGACAGTGGTAAAATTTCTACCACACAGGCTCGTGCTGCGCCCCAGAGAAGGTCACCTGATCCGTCTTAACACGATGAATCTCACCGCTACTCCAGCGCCAGAGATCGTTCTCTACCGCGACATGCTGGACAATGCTATCGCCACCGCAACGTTTCAGGAAAGCGCCAGTGAGCTCCGGATTCTGAGTGAATTCAGAGTCAGCGTTCCTCCAGAGAGCCCCGAAGATTGCGACCCGATCTTCGTGACGCATCCCGCCGACATCGCGGGGATTGAGCAAATGGTTGCAGTCCCTTACCTGCAGTACATTTACCCACATGAAGTCACGAGTCTCCGGGACTGGTTTTCCGGTGCCGGGCTGGCACCGAGGGCAGGGGAGTTAGCGCCGCTTTTCGACAACATGGCGGCTCTCATTCATCGTGTGATCAAATACACCAGGCGCGAGGCGATGGGCGTGCAGTCTCCTACGGAAACGCTCGCACTATCGACAGGCTCCTGCCGGGACATGGCGGTATTGATGATGGAAACCAGCCGCGCACTCGGCTACCCGGCTCGATTTGTCAGTGGCTATCTGGAAACTAGCAACTCTATGGTAGGTCGTGGTTCGACCCACGGATGGACTGAGGTCTATCTTCCTGATCATGGTTGGGTAGGTTACGATCCCTCTATCGGAAAGCGCGTCGGGCCCCATCATATTGCGGTAGGGGTAAGTCATCATCCGCGGGGAGTGATGCCGGTGAGCGGAGGATACGTGGGCCCGGGTGGAGTCATCAATTCGCTCAATGTCCGTATCACCACGGAGCGCCTTCCACCATTCCAGCCACAGGTGACTTAGAGCTAGCTCAATCCCTCTTCGACCGAGGTGCCGCGCAACGACTGCGTGTGCCGAGACGTCTGGAGTAGACTTCCGTGAACTCTGCACCGAAAAGGAAGATCTGGGCGGAGTAGTAAATCCATACAAGAATGAGCGCCAAAGAACTGGCCGCGCCAAAGGAATTTCCAGGTGCGGCCCTTGCAAGATATTGCTCAAGGCCGAACTTCCCGAAACTGAAGAGCACAGACGTCACTACTCCACCTACCCACACATCTCTCCAGCCGATGCGCGTGGAGGGAAGGTAGCGAAACAGGGCAGAAAAAATGACTGTGATGATCGTGAGTGTGAGGCTTTGACTTAGCGCCTGCATCGCCACTGCGTGCCCTGGAATGGATGCGAGATCTTCCTCAGCGACAAGCGTTAGGATCGTATTTACCATCATCGAGACCAACAATAGGAAGGCGACACCAATCACCATTCCTATGGAGAGAAATCGGCCCCTGATCCACAGCCAGATCCCATTTCCCGTCTTCTCAGCAAGTCCCCAAATCTGATTGAGGGATTGTTTGAGTTCTCCAAACACACCGGATGCGCCAAACAGGGCGAGTCCAGTGGCCAGGATGCCGGCAGAAATACTGGTCGCCGGCTTCGAGGCTGACGCGGAGAGTTCCTCCAGAGCTTGCGCTGCTGAAGGGCCGACCGCACTTTGAAGCTGCTCAAAGAGCTGGCCTTCCGCTGCGTCCCTGCCAATAAATGCCCCAGTCATCGCGAGGATGGCGATCCAAAGCGGCGCAAGCGAGAATGCCGTATAGTAAGCCAGCGCCGCAGCGAGACGCATCGCGTTGTCCTGCTTCCATTCGATCGCCGTCTCCTTGAGCAAGGAAGGCAGTGCCCTGAAGAATCTGTTCATCGCGGAATAGTGAAAGAGTTCCCGACGAGTGGCAGCGCGTTCCCGGACGACAGCACCGAGCCCCGAAGGCTACGATTGCCCAATCACACTCTGAACAGCCTCCTTCCCGCGGTTGATGACTTCACGCCCGGCGTCGCGCACATCTTCGAGAACCTCATCAGATGCACCTCCCATGATTGTGTGTTCGGTTCGCGTTCGCGGAATAAGAAGCCCTGCAAGGAGCCCAAGGGCGAGTAGCCCTCCACCTACTGCCATCGGATTATCTCTGGCGGTTTCAGATGCTGCGTTTGTTCGCTCGGTAAGTCGCGCTTTAGCCTTTGCTGCCGCGGCCTTGCCATCGTCGATCGCTCTATGAACTCCGGTATTGAGCGATTCTGTCGCGCCGACAGCCATATCGGCGGTGGATTCGGCGAAGTGAGTCGCGGCACCCTTCACTGAATGAGCCATGTTTTTTGCGGCTGCGAT
>JAGROY010000058.1 GCA_020439995.1 Verrucomicrobiia bacterium | reverse complement strand
TTCGCAACCTCCCACATAATCGAACTTGACAAATCCTAACATTACACTACAATAAACACGTACTGCTGAGAACATACTAAAAGCTCGCAACCTTCGGCTCCTCTTCTCCATCCACCTCAGATGGAAGCGATTAATTTTGACGTCGAGAATGCGCGGCTCTTGGAGAACGTTGCTGAATCGTTTTCAGGGCACCATTGGTGCAAAAGGGAATACTCGATTCTGTCCCCCGGTGACCGCCTCCGTTCTGGGTGGGAAAAGTTCAAGCACGTTGTCCAACATCTGCGACGATATACGTTCTGGATGGACCACTCAGACTATTATGGAGAGTCTGAATTCCACCCCGATTTTTTGTCCCCAAGTATGATGCTAAAGGAACTTGAGGCTGCGATCGTCTCGATGGACCTAGTTCGTACGCTTCCTGTTGGAACAGAATTCTGGCGGTTGAGGATACATTCGGATATGGAGCCACTTGGTAAGGCCGAGGATCTGACGCCGCCGCCCATTGAATGCGCCATTCAGCCAAACCGAATGAGTCCAGCGGGCATACCAATGTTCTACGGGGCGAGCGACTGGGAGACTGCGTTTGCGGAAGTTGTGGATTCGGACGATTTAGTTAATCAATCTGTGACAGGTGCGGCATTTAGTAGTATCCAGGAAATTTCAGTTTTGGATCTTGTGGACATACCAGACATCCCCGGATTCTTTGCAAAATCTGGTCATAAACACCGGCACGCGTTGGCCTTTTTGCACTACTTCACGGATGATCTCTCTAAGCCTATCGAACGAGATAGGCGCCCGCACATCGACTATGTTCCCACTCAGGTATTCACCGAATACATACGCTTCGAGTTTGAACGTGCGATTGAGACGAAGATCGACGGGATCATATACAGCAGCTCAAGAAATGGAGGAACCTGCTGTGTGCTGTTTATCACGAAGGAAAACTGTCTTCCAAAGAATGGACCGCGGGGTGCAGAGCAAATAATGGAGTTCGTCCCTTCAACACTGCGACTTGAGAACACCGCTAAGTGATGGCTCCGTGTGGCCCTCTGTTCGAAATTACTAACGCGTTCGTGAGCGCCACGGATTGCTGTCGGGGCCACTTTGAGCAGTCCGTTCGCAAACGATTTCAAAAAAAGAAAGAAATGAACCGGCGGGCTACTGACGGATGCCACTGATCGAAGAAGAGTGGACGAGGATTGACGGCGAGAGCCTGGGAAAGGAGGTGCAGCCTCCTCCACCTAGATCTTCGACGCGCCTTGGGAAGCGTAAGCCCTTACAAGAAACTCCACAACAAGTGGTTCGGCTGAAGAGCGACTTCTAACGAGGATTCTCACTCACATACCTAGCAGACTAACAGTCTTTGGGAGTAGCGTTTGCGTGACTTTCTATCGTTTTGCACTGCTTTCCTATATGACTCATCTTTAAATAATTCCAAGATGGCATTTGACGCAATGCAAATCTGCGGCAAGCTACGTGAAAGAAATAATTGACGGGTTTTTGCCAGGTTACGCCAAAACAGATTCCAGATATTGGCTGGAAGGAGCAAGGCTGTTTAAAGACAACAGCCAGGCATTTTCGTGCCGATTCTCCTATCGCGGCAAACGCAGCCAGATCGCCCTCGGGCTTGGCAACAAACGGGAAGCTGCATCTAAAGCTGCCGAAATCTACAAGCATCTGATTGCCCATGGCTGGGAAGATGCCTTGCGTAAATACAAAGGTGACTCCGACAGCAGCACATCTGTTGGCGTGTTCATTCAAGCAGCAATCCAGCATTCGTCCGCCCGCAGTCAGTCACTCATCGCCTACGCCAAAGCATTCAGGAAAATTGTCAGTGAAATCGAGAAGATCGACCAGGCAGGGAGATTCGATTCAAAATCTGGTGGCCACAATGAATGGAAAGAACGGATTGATGCGGTGAAGCTGGAACGGATTACGCCGGAACGTGTCAATGCATGGAAGAATATACGGCTCCGTGAGTTCCGCGATGACCCCGAGAAGCGCAACCAAACCATTGTCACCATCAACAGCCTGATCCGAAACGCCAAAGCTCTGTTTGCCAGAAAGAATCTGGCATTCCTTCGTGCCAAACTCGATCTGCCGGAGGTTCTGCCGTTCGACGGCGTTTCAATGGAGAAGTCCCCCTCCCTGCGTTACCACTCAAAAATCGATGCCAAGAAGATCATGGAGAACGCTCATAAGGAGCTTGCCGGAAACGATGACGAGGTTTTCAAAGCGTTGCTGCTTGCCCTGGTTTGCGGATTGCGTCGCTCTGAAATCGATAATCTCCTCTGGGAGAAGTTCGATTTTGCAAACCGCACCCTCAGCATCGAATCCACAAAATACCGTCAACTAAAAAGTTCAGATTCAGCCGGAGAAATTGACCTCAACCAAACCACGGCAGAAATATTCCAAAGCTTCCGACAAGCCAGCCCAGAAGATCAATTCGTTATCAAAGGTAACCCACCCCGCCAAATCAACTGCTCACGGGACTATCGCTGCAATCAAATCTTCGACCGCCTCAACAATTGGCTCAGATCACAAGGTGTAGATTCAATGAAGCCCACCCACACCCTGCGAAAGGAAGTCGGCTCAATAATAGCCGCCCAACACGGCATCTTCGCCGCCTCCCGCTACCTCAGACACGCCAACCTCACCATCACAGCCCAGCTCTACGCAGACAAAAAACACACGGTAGTGCCTGACTTTGGCTGATCCAAAGTAGTCCGATAGTTCGAGTGGTCCAGAAATACCAAGCGTCCGGCGGGGGCAAGACGACCCATGCACGGTGTTAGCTGTTGTTGCCGGATGAGAAAAACATTCCCTTGGCTGTTAGGTAGATCGTAGTTTATAGTATAACACTAGTGTCCGGTTAAAACTCCCAGAATGTCAATTGGTTATGAGTGTAGTTAGCCTGATTTCTGTGACCTTCAACTGTAAACAGTTCATTTAGAGGGAGTTGCTCGAAGAGGCTAACACTCAAAACCTGGAGAATTCTGTGAAGGGTAGGCTCAAGCTCAAGTTCCTTCTTGATGATCGCGACGAGGACGTAAACACATACCGCGATCCATATCTGGGTCTTCACTGCGTTCTCACTCGTGCCATAGAACGCCTTGATGCGCAGATGCTGCTTGATCCACTTGAAGAACAGCTCGATCTGCCATCGCATTTTGTAGATGCGGGCAATGATCACCGGGGAAAGCGCCATGTTGTTGGTCAGGAATACGAAGGCGCGTTGCTGTCCCTTACGCCGGCACCGAGCCGGCCAATGTGGTCAGAGCGTATGCCGTGTTCCTTCGCGGTCTCATCGATGATTTGCGAACGGTGCCGGATGTAATCGAGCCCCTTCTTGGCGCGAATAACGAAGAAGGCTTTTTCGCAATGGATGCGGTAAAGGCGCTCGAAGTCGAGGTAGCCGCGGTCCATCACGTAGAATGCTCCGGGTTCGAAGGCAATTTGGTCGAGGGCGTTGACATTGTCCTGCCCCCCTAAAGTTGTACCAGTTTTGATCGCGATTTAGTATATCGTTGGTTGTAGAGCTGTTAATAATAACAAGGAGTAGAGCAATGGAGAAGGGTTTGAATGAGGAGAAGATGTTGGGCAAGGTGAGAGCGATTGAGTCGCATGTTAGTGGTGGAATGAGCATCAAGGAAGCTTGTCGAATGGTTGGAATATCTGACAGCACATATTATAAGTGGCGGAGTCGCTTTGGCGGTGTTGACCGAGGTGGGCTGCGTCGGTTGAGAGAACGCGGTGTTCTCGCCACCAGTT
>JAGROY010000384.1:7113-12929 GCA_020439995.1 Verrucomicrobiia bacterium | reverse complement strand
GGATCCGCCCTCATTTTTTTGCTGGAGCCGGGCAGGGCAGGCGTCGGGGATCTTTGATCAACACGCTGTTGTAGCATACATTGAGCTGCTTTGATGATTCGCCGTGCCAACCTGCTACTCTACACCGCCGCCGTATGGATTGCGGTAAGCAGCGGGTTGCAATCGGCTGATGGGAAAGTCAGCTTCTCCCGCGAGATTCTTCCGCTGTTGTCCAACAATTGTTTCCAATGTCATGGGCCAGATGCCAACCACCGCAAAGCAGATCTTCGGTTGGATGTTGAGGAGGAGGCAAAAAAGGTGCGAGACGCCAGCTCCGCCGTCGTCCCGGGCAGCCGTAGCGAAAGCACCGTCTACCAGCGCTTGATTTCTACCGACCCGGACGAAGTGATGCCGCCTGCCGAGGCGCACAAAACGATCTCCCGGGCAGAGGTGGAACTCATCGGCAAATGGATCGATGAAGGTGCCGAATGGGGCGTGCACTGGGCTTTCACCCGCATCGAACGACCGCCTGCACCGGACGTCGCCGGGGCTGCCACTGCCATAGACGCCTTCATCAGGAACAAGCTCGCCGATGTGCAACTATCACCTTCCGAACCAGCGGAGCGTGCCAGCTTGATCCGTCGGTTATCGCTCGATCTGCGTGGTCTCCCACCGACTCCGGATGAAGTCGACGACTTTGTCTACGACCGTTCGCTGAACGCCTACGAGAAAATCGTCGAGCGCTACCTCGACTCGCCCCAATATGGGGAGCGCATGGCCTGGGAGTGGCTGGATGCCGCACGCTATGCGGATTCCAACGGCTACCAGGGGGACCGCGAGCGTACCATGTGGCCGTGGCGCGACTGGGTGGTTTCAGCACTCAATCGCAATGTGCCATGGGATGATTTCACTGTCTGGCAACTTGCGGGCGACTTGCTCCCGGACGCCACGTTCGAACAAAGGTTGGCGACTGGATTCTGTCGCAACCACATGATCAACGGCGAGGGCGGACGTATCCCGGCAGAGAATCGCGTCGACTATGTCATGGACATGTCGGAAACTGCGGGCACGGTGTGGATGGCGTTGACCGTGAATTGCGCGCGCTGCCACGATCACAAGTTTGACCCGCTGAAGCAGCGTGAGTATTACGAGCTGTTTGCGTTTTTCGATCAAACACCGGTCGATGGTGGCGGCGGAGATCCGCAGACGCCTCCGACTCTGACCGTGCCTTCCGATGCCGACAGCGCTGAGATCGCGCGTCTGGATCAGGAGATTGTTGACGCTGCCCGTGTGCTCAAAGAAGTCGATGTGGCGACAACGTTAGGCAACGATCCCGCTGCACGCAACACGAAGCAGCTCAAGGAACTGGAGAGCCTGCTCGGCGATTACGCATCAAAGTTGAAAAGCCTGCGCGAACTTAGCGAACAACGCGATCGCGTCATTTCCTCCCTGCCCAAAGTCATGGTCATGGCGGACATGGAGAAGCCGCGCAAGAGTTTCCTGCTCGACCGTGGACTGTACACTGCGCCAAAGGAGGAAGTCACCGCAGCTGTGCCAGACTGGCTCCCCCGGATCCCCGACGGGTATTCCGGGAACAGGCTGGGGTTGGCCAAATGGCTAGTCTCCCGCGAGCACCCGCTCACCGCGCGCGTCACCGTCAATCGCTTCTGGCAGCAGTTCTTTGGCATCGGAATCGTTAAGACGCCGGAAGACTTTGGCGTGCAGGGCGAGTTCCCGGTACATCCGGAGCTACTCGATTGGCTCGCGGCTGACTTCATGGATTCCGGCTGGGATGTAAAGCATTTGATTCGGCAGATCGTCACCAGCGACACCTACAAACAATCTTCGCACGCCACCACTGCCTTGATCGAGCGCGATCCAAAGAACCGTCTGCTGGCCCACGCTCCCCGCTACCGCATGCCATCGTGGATGATTCGCGATCAGGCGCTGGCCGCAGCTGGCCTGCTCGTCCCAGAAATTGGCGGAGCACCGGTAAAACCGTACCAACCGCCAGGCGTATGGGAGGATGTTAGTTTCGGCAACAAACGCTATGAGCAGGACAAAGGCGCAGCGCTTTACCGCCGCAGCATCTACACTTTCTGGCGGCGCATCATTGGTCCCACCGCCTTTTTCGACAGTGCGGCCCGTCAAGTCTGCGAGGTCAAAGTGGCACGCACCAATTCACCCCTGCACGCACTGGGCACACTCAACGATGTCACCTATGTCGAAGCAGCCCGGGCGCTGGCCGAGCGCTCTATTCCGGTTGCCGGCGGTGCCCGCGAGCGCATCGCCCATGCCTTCCGCCTGGTGCTCGCCCGCCACGCCAGCACACAGGAACTCGACGTCCTGAGCGCCGCATTCGATCGCCTGCGGGAAGAATTTTCAACCGATCCTGAAGCTGCCGCCCACTACCTGCAAGTGGGAACATTGCCCCGCGCCGAAACTGTTTCACCCACAGACCACGCCGCCCTCGCTGCCGTCTGCCTGACTATTCTAAATCTGGACGAAGCCTTGAACCGGGAGTAGCGCGACCGCAGGCGTGGAACTACGCCAGTCCTGAAAGCGTTCCGGTGCTGGAGCCGAAGGTATCCGTTTCGATTCCAAGTTGTTGCAACATGGAGACGAACAGATTGCAGAGGCGCGCGTTATTGTTGGCATCGAATGCGGTGTGCTGGCCAAGCTTGAAGCCTCCTCCGGCGAGGAGGATGGGGAGGTTGCGGGTGTCGTGGGAATTGGCGTTGCCGAGGTTGCTGCCGAACATGACCATGGTGTCTTCGAGCAATGGTACGCCGGCTTCCCGTTTGGCCTTGAGCTTGTCCAGCAGTCCGCTAAACACCCGGAACTGCTCGGTCTCGATGAGTCGGAGCTGCGCAATTTTCTCCGGCTCCTGACCGTGATGCGAAAGGTTGTGGTGGTCGATCGTGACACCAGGGACGGGCGGCACGGCATTCGCACCTTGGAGGAAAATGGTGATCAGACGAGTCGAGTCGCTCTGCAGGGCGAGCGGAATGAGGTCGAACAAAAGTTGCATACGGCCAATCAGGTCGCTGCCGTTCTGGATGTCGCGCGGCGGTTCGGCGTCGATCTTCGGCTTGGGCTTTTGCACCCAGGCTTCGGATGTCACCAGCCGCTGCTCGAGTTCACGCACGGATGTGAAATATTCGTCCAGTTTCTCCTTGTCTGCGGAGCCGACACGGCGGGCAAAGCTGCGCGCCTCGTCCTGCACGGTGTCCATGATGCTCTGCCCTTCGCGCAGTTTTTGCACCTGCTGGCGCACTTCGGCGGGAGTCCCTTCGAGGAAAAGCTTGGCGAAAACGTGCGACGGACGGCTCTCGGCAGGGATCATCACGCCACCATGATTGTAAGACAAACTGGGGCTGCCAGTGCCGAGCACCAGCGATGGAAACCGCGTCTGCAATCCGATCTTTTCCGCCGCCAGCTGGTCGAGCGAAATGGTGTTCTTGAATCCACCCAGACCGGGAAAGCGGGCGGAGGTCAGCCACGTCATCTCGGAAGTGTGACCGTTGGCGCCGGTCTGATCTGGATGCGATAAACCGGAGAACAGCGTGAAGTCCTGACGATGCTCGTTGAGCATTTCAAGGTAAGGCGTGGGGGTGTAAGCAGCACCGACTTCCTCTGGAAAAAGGAAGGGCGCATGAATGCCCAGCGACGTGCAGATGCACACCATCTTCTTTCTCGACGATGCAGCTGTGGCAATTTCTTGACCTCGAGCACGCGGCAGGAAGGTGTCGAGTAGTGGCAACGTCAGGGCCACACCAGCACCTTTGAGAAACTTTCGCCGAGGGAATGATGATCTGGAGGACTGGTTCATGGTTTCGATAAATGGCTTCCCTACCTTACTTGTTCTGGAACATTTCGCTCTGGACAATTTCATGCACCAGCGTGCGCAATCCACTGTCCTGTGCTGTGAGCCGCTGCACGATTTCTTCAACAGGGGCACGATCGGCAAACTGCAGCCCAGCCCCGGTTGCATAGACGAGCAGGTTCTGCGTCACATTGCGCGTCACCTGATCCTGGCGTTCTAGCAGGAGCCGTTTGAATTCATCGATGTCAGCAAAGGTGCGCCCGTCCGGTAGTTCGCCCGTTGCGTCGACGACCGGCCCCACTTTGTATTCCCAAACTCTGCGACCACGGAACCTGCGCTCTGGAGAATCGCCCTTTTCGCCGCGATAGCGTTCACGCCAGCCGCCGATGGGATCAAAATTCTCCAGCGCGAATCCAGGAGGATCCATGCGATCGTGGCATGCCGCGCAGGATGGAAGCGAGCGGTGTTTGGCCAGTTGTTCGCGGATGGTGGTCGCGCCGCGGGTGTCTGGTTCAAAGGTGGGAATGTCAGCCGGTGGTGGCGGTAGAGGTTCGCCGAGCAGGTGCTTCGCTACCCAGGCGCCGCGCAGGACGGGCGAGGTGGAGGTGCCATTGGCCGTGACTTTAAGAATGCTCGCCTGCGTCAACAGCCCGCCACGATGGCTGTCTTTTGGAAGCGACACTTTGCGGAATTCCTCACCCGTTACTCCGTCGATTCCGTAGTGTTCTGCCAGGCTACGGTTCAGCATCGCAAAGTCGGAGTCGATGAGATTGCTGAGGCTGGCATCGGTGCGCAACAGGTGGGTAACGAATTCCTTCGTCTCGCCTAACATTGCTGCCTTCAGGAGATCGTCGAACTCCGGGTAGAGCTTCCGGTCCGGCTGGGTAAAGTCGATCCGGCGCAGCTCCAGCCATTGCCCGGTGAAGTTCTCGACAAATGCCGCCGCCTTGGGTGAGTTGAGCATGCGCTCGACCTCGGCACGCAACACCTCGGGTACGTGAAGAACATTGCTCGCCGCCAGCTCCTGCAGCGTCTCGTCAGGGCAGGTGCTCCAGAGGAAATACGACAACCGCGATGCCAGCGCCCAGTCGTCGAGTTTGCCTGGGTGTTCTTCAAGAAACAGGAACCGGGGTGACGTCAGCACGGCGCGGAATGCCACGCGCATCGCGTCATCGAAACTTTGCCCTTCATCGAGCCTCTGCTGCGCCAATTGGACGTAGCGCTCGACCTCTGTAGCTGTAACAGGCCGCCGAAAAGCGCGTGTTGCAAATTCCTGCAGCAGCTTCTCAGCGACCTGCTGTGGCGCGTCCGTCGTGATGACGAACGCCGGGCCGCGCCGATTGGACTTGGCGGACTCGATCGCGGCAGGCACCAGATCTCCGAACAACTTGCCGACACTCGGTGGCGGCCAACTTTCCATCAGCGGCCCTTCGACTTCCACCCATTCGACGGCAATGCCGCGGCCTCGATAACCGTAGGCATCATTGCCCCACAGTGCCTTGCCAGTGTCGTCATAGTTGGTGTCGTAGGGTTTGAGTTCGAGCAATTCACCTTTCTCAATATCAGCCGTCACCTCGACCTCGCGCTTGCCCTCGGCGGGAAGATCAAAGTATCCCAACAGCCGCCGCACCTTGAAATTGGTGGCGTAAATCTTGAGCCACACAGGTCGCCCCGCCGCCTGCACTGCATAGCACGAAACCCGTATGCGGTAGCGGCCACGATTGCGAAAGCTGTGCTGGCGCAGCGTTGTCGGCGAGTTGTCGTCGAAGATCACCACAGCATCCGGCAGGACGCGGAACGATCGCCACTCGTCGTCGCCGCCCTTTTTCTTCTGATCATCGAGCACGCTCTCCTCGTCCTGGTAAAGGAAGCGGCGATTCACCTTCTCCGGTGCCGTTCCCAGATCCAGCGCCGCCGTGATTGCCGCGTCGGCAGCTTCCAGAAATTGCTCCATGTGCAACATCGACAGCCGCAGGCCCTCCGCCACATTGTCGAATCCGTGCAACGGCGC
>JAGROY010000384.1:0-7058 GCA_020439995.1 Verrucomicrobiia bacterium | reverse complement strand
TCATACTCGACCCGATTCAGGCGTCGCAACACCACGCGTCCTTCGCTTTGTTGCTTTGTCAGGCTGGCAGCACGCAAGTCGTCTCCCAGTGTGCCAAGAAAAGCCTCGCGCACCGCAGTGTCAGGGCGATCCTTATCCTTGGGCGGCATCTCCTGTTTGTCGACTCTATCAAAAACATCGCCCCATTGCTCGCAAGCCTTCGGATCGCTCGCATCCCACAACAACGATTCCAGATTAAGCCCACCCTTCTTCGAATCGGCATCGTGACACTCAACGCAATACTTCCCAAGGAAGACCTTGATCACCGCAGCATCATCACCCCGAGCCATCGCCGCTAACAGTAATAGCTCCGCCACTGCAATAGCAAAAGCAGGCAGGATCAGGATTTTGAAGGTACGGACCATCATGCGGCAGGTTCACTTACCGTAACCGACCCGCCGTCCAGTGGAAAGCAGATGATGAAAACCAGGTCGACTACTCGGAATTCCGAAGAAAGCCCACCCCCATTTTGGAGAGTCAACTGCTAGCGCCTACTGGCCCGTCGGGCGTCCCGCACCAGCAACACGGAGGTCGATAAGGTTCAGCCGTGTCGAAATTCAAAGACAGAATGGGTGCACGATTTCTTCGTTTCGGGAGTTTCGGGATTGATGACGACGGCCGTATCGAACTTGAATAGAGTGACACAAGAATCGGATCCACATTTTCATGAGCGACCAACCACTACCACCATCCTTGCCAGCCAGAATCCCAGTGCGGAGATTCGATTGGAAGCCGTATGTGCGGGCTCTCGTCTGGATGTTGACTTCCGCAGTGTTTATCTCGTTCGCGACCCTGATTTTGGTTCCCCGATCGCAGGAGATCATCAACGATTCGGGGTACATCGTGAATGACAATTTTGGGATGCTCATAGCCTTCGGCAATGCTGGTCGATGGACGTTGGTCGTAGCCGTAATTTCCCTGTTCATAGTATTATTTCTGGCGGAGACAACATTGAAAGGAGCATGGTCGACTCGCGTTCGCAGTTGGGGATGTAGTGCAATCGCCTATGTGACGATCCTTTCAACACTGATGATATTTCTCGCCCACACAGCGATTCTTACAGCTCTTGCCCCTGTCACCACATCAATGCTCGATGACTATCGCCAGTTGTCGGCTCAAGTAGGAGTGCTTGATGTAATCGAAGGACCGGAAGGAACTGCCCGTGCATATGGGCGTTTCCGATTACGTGCCAGCATCGAAGTCAATGAGTTTGACTCATTGGACGAAGAAGAGAAGATTGCGCTCCTGGAGCGGGCAACGATGCTGATCGCACACGCATCGAATGTAGTGATTCGTCGGCAGGCACTCAGTCAGGCAGCCATTGCCTATCGCAGTCTCGACCGTGAACACTTCGAACCCGATCTGGATGGCTACCTGAAAGTGCCTGACTTGCTTGCAGCTGCAGCGGACTTGACTGGCGAGAGCTTTGAATCTCCCGACGCAATCTGGGAATGGGGGTTGAAGAACCGCCATCTGCCCATGAAGGAGCAGCAGCAAAAACTCAACCAAAAGCTGCGCGGACACGATGCGTACTACGGAGTTACCGACAACTATCGCATGCTCTCGGAGCTGCGGTGGCAGGTGGCGAAGATGTGGCGCAAGTGGCTCGGGCGGCGCAACCGTGGGGGCGGGAATGAATGTTGTATCCACGACCGCTACAGCGTACCGGAGTAACCCTCGCTGAAGATCACTCCCTGCCCAAACGGAAAGCCTTGAGTGATGGAAACAGTCGGCGCAGAAATGGCTCGCCGGGCGCAGATTTGCAGTCGATCAATGTTAGATCGGTCAAATGTTCGTGACCGTGATCCGGAAATGAGTCTGCAGATCCGAATGCGGCAACTTCAAGCGTGAGCGACTTCAATTGCGGGAAGTTATCGAGTCCTTGAAAGTCGCATATCCCAAATGCGCCGCTTAAAGTGAGCGATTCAAGCTCTGGAAGCGATCCGAGTTCATCCAAATGCAGGATCACATCACCGACATTGCGCAAGACCAATCGCTTCAGGCCCCTGATGGCTTGAAGTCGGGGCAATGAATTGCACATCCCGGCCTCGGAATACTGCCCCCAGTCCGCGAATCGGAGTTCCAAGGAATCAATTTGGGCGCTGCCAAGATCTGGTATCACCGAAACATCCGTCAGAATAACTGCATCCGCATCCGCAACGATCGATCGCAGATCTGTCGCTGATTTCCCGGCAGAGATCGTGACGGCCCGGAATAGGTCGCTTTCTTTGAGCCCCGCCCGTGCGGCAAAGCACGCCAACTCATCCTTGTTACTGGGAGGGGGCAAATCTCGGTACATCCATGGGAAAAACTCAACCGGATTATCGCTTGGGTTAGTGTGGAGGTAGTCGAGGAATAGCCAGTCTGCTGTGCCCTGTGCAACAAATGTATGGAAGTCCTGGTTGAATCTGGATGCTTCGGCGGGGACTCTCACCAGTAGGTTTTTGCGCAAGTAGTGCATCCCGGCCAATCGGCGAAACGGCTCCAGCGGGGCCCAGCCTTCGTTTCCTCGAACTTGCAATGAATCCAGATTCCTGAACGCACCCAGCCCTTCGTCGCCCCCGACTATAGCAACACTGAGGTGCCGCAATCGTGGCCCAGTATTGATCTGGGAAAAACTGTTGATCCGAGGTCCACAGAAGACTCTTGCAGGTTCGGCGGAACGCAGGTCCAAAGTAGCCCCTTCAGAAAGAGGTGCCCAGTCGAGGAAGCGAAGCGTGTCCACAGTCGGCCGACTTGATGGCCATTTAAGTCCACTTCCCAGCAACACCGAAGGATGGCAGCCTGCGATCGACAACGAGTCAAGGTGGTCTAAAGATTCCAGCCAATCGAACTCCGCAACTTGAATCGGTTCGATGTGAGGCCGTATCCCTGCGATCTGTAGTTTGCTTGGGCGAAAGCTATCAACCCCTTCAAGCGAACTTACTGCCAGTCGAAGAATTTCGAGATGAAGCGACACATCCGCTCCGCGTATCGACTCGCCTTCAATATCCAGAGCCTGTAAAGAATGCACACCGGATAGTCCAACGAGCGATCGCACGTTTTTCAGGGCGAGAAGCCGCAATTCGTTGAGAACACTGAGCGATTCGAGAGCATGACACTCTTCCGCTTTTAGGGAGCGAAGGCTGGAAGTGTCCTTCAAAAACGACCAATCCTCAACATCGCACTCCGCCTCCAACTTGAGAAGGTTTGGGAACTCTCCCTCTAAAGTCAGGTGAACATGGTCAGCGGGGTGCCCTTCCGGCGTCACAGCAACACGGCGCAACTTTGGAAATAAACCACTCAATGAATTTTGGCACGGGCCATCACTCTCATAGTAGGTCAGAGCCGGAAGCGCACCTCGCAGCCGAACTTCCTTTCCGGCACTCCTAACCACCTTGAGGCGGGCCATCGATGGAATATCAACGACGGCATCGACGGCCAATCCCAGATATTCGAGGTTGGGCAAATACGTCCAGCCAGTGACAGTGTCGACACCTTCGAGCACCGCCAGGCGCGGCGCGGCGGCAGAGAATTCCATCACCGTGCCATAGTCACCATCGCCATCGTTCTCGATGCTGGTCAAGTGCAGTTGCTGCTGTGTCAGGATGATCTTGCGCATGGACGAACGGTTGTCGATCGATTCCAGTTTGGGACTGCCCGCAATCGCAAGCTGGCGACCGCCTGTAAATGAACCAAAAATCAGTGAGCGTTAGAATTTTCAATGACGGCAGCGGAGGCAGCATTAGTAGACCATCGGGTAGATTTCGAATCTCGGTATCGCTGAAACTCAGATCCTCCAACTTGCTGCAATACCGGAGGCCATCGACATCGTCGAGACAACGTCTGAAATCTTGGGAGGCATACAACGATAGCTTCCGCAGTTGGGGGAAGAACCGTAGCCATTCAAGGTTTTTTACACCTCGATAGATTGGGATCGACAACGAGGTCTCCTCCGCGCACTTCCATGGCTGCCAGTAGACGCTCTTTGGCACCCGAGCCCGATACAAAGTCCAGCCAATGGATGCGTAGTAGCCGACTGGACACCCAATTCCGACCAGTAAGATGATGCAGATGCTCCTGCGGCAGATTGTCACCGCAGAGATACCCGATCGTGTGGCGTGTTGCTGTCGCTTTTCCATGACCAACTACTGGCCGCCAGAGATGGCAGGCGGATGATCAGCGCGTGACCGATTCGTCACAAGACGAAAATAATGGGGAATTGAGAAGCGTTCCATTCTCAGGGCCGAGCCTTGTCATAAGCTCTGAAAGGCGTGAGACTCGACGTCACCGCTTTCCCCTTATCCATCCATGAACGTATTCCCGGTATTCGCTGTTTTCCTTTCGCTTTGCGTCCGGGCACAGGGCGAGAATGTTCCTATGATCGGAGAGTTGCCTGCGGCGAAGATTCTTTTTCTCGGCAATAGCATCACTCTTCACGCTCCTGCGCCGAATATTGGCTGGACGGGGAACTGGGGTATGGCCGCCAGCTCTGAGGACAGGGACTATGTGCATCTGCTCACGTCGAAAATCGCGAAAGCGGCGGGAGGCGATCATCCCCGGACGATGGTGCGCAATATTGCGGACTTCGAGCGCGGGTATGGAGAGTTTGAAACCGCTGCCCGGCTGAAGGAGGAGCTCGCATTTGAGGCGGATATTGTTGTGATCGCGATTGGAGAGAACGTCGCCGAAATCCGGTCGGAACCGGAAGCCGCAAAATTTTCCACAGCGATCAAGGGATTGCTGAGCGAAATCAAGAGTCACGGGCAACCCGCGATTTTTGTGAGGAGTTCCTTTTGGCCGAATGCCGTAAAGGACGACATCCTGCGTGACGTGTGCGCAGCGGAAGGGGGCACCTTTGTTGATATCGGGCCACTGGGTTCGGATGCGGCCAACAAAGCGCCGGAGTTCGAACACGCTGGCGTGGCGGCCCATCCCGGCGACCGGGGCATGGCGGCTATCGCCGACGCCATTTTTGAAGCGATTCTAAAACGGGCGTTGCCTGCGCTGATTTTGCGGGGTGATACGGAAACGGAAATTGCTCCGCATGGAACGGGGAACGTTTATGCGCCGGAAATACATCTTCACGATTCACGATTGCTGATGTGGTATGGCGGGCAGGGTAAAGACGGGCATGACCGGATTCATCTGGCCGAATCTGTGGATGGTAAATGGACGAAGCGCGGAGTTGTTGTCGACTGCGGGTCGGCGAATCATGTCAATGACCCTTCGGTCGTGCGAGTTGGCGAAATTTGGTGGATGTTCTACACTGTGGCGGAAACTGCCGAGTGGGATGAAATTGCAGCAGCGACATCCGAAGACGGCCTCCACTGGACAAAGCGCGGTGTCATCCTTGGCCGTGGCGCGGGAGATGGGTGGGATTCTGGAAAAGTCGGGCGCCCCTCCGTTCTGCATGAGGGCGGGATTTTCCGAATGTGGTATGACGCTCAGCCAAGGCCCGAAGCTGTCGGCACGAGCGCACTGGCGGCGGAGGTAAAACGGGAAGGCCGGGCCGTTGGCTATGCGGAGTCACTCGATGGCCTGACATGGCGGCGTCGACCGGAACCGGTCTTTCGCGAAGGTGCTGGTGCGATCCATGTTTCCCGCAGAGGAGAACGTCTCATCATGCTGATCGAGTCCGGAAGCGGCATCCGCTGGGCACAGAGCGACGACGGATTCGATTGGAAATCCCGGGGACAACTCACCGCCGTGAGCGGTGGAGATGCGGATCGTTTCGGATGCGTGACGCCCTTTCTGTCCGACCAGTTTATCTATTTTGGCGCAGCAGGGAGGAAGACCTGGGATGGAAACGTCATCGCCACTAAAGCAGTTCCCCTACCTGAGTGAAAGATTATCTGAGACAGTTGGCATTGTAGGTTTTGGATCGCAATATAAAGCGTTTTTTTTTGGCACGGACGTGACATTATTTATAGGCGCCTGAGCCTGCTGGTTATATAGCCGCAGGAGTTGATCTCTCGATTCGAGACGTGCCCCTTCATGTTGCGAATTCCAAGTGTGATCTTCAGCTCCTCGGTGGCCCATTCGATGTCGATCCTGATCTTTGCAGGCAGGCATTCCTCGTGAGATCAATCCAGCAAGCTGATCAGATGAACGATGAATCCGATTCTCCGGGGGGCCGTCCTGCTCGACCTTGCGCTGTGGTTGCGGTGAAAATCGACCACCCAATATGACGATGAAACTCCCTTTGACGGCAATGAACGTTCTTCCTTTCTATCCTATGAGAACGGGATCTCCGCTTTCCGTCACCCTTTAGTTGCTCGAAGCACAAATCCATGAATCATGAATCCATTGGGGACAGTCGCGAGTGACAGCGCTGCCCCATTTCGATTCCGAGCCTGCTTGCCTGCTTACGCAGTGATTGCACATCCGTACGCATGGAGTTAAACTACAGGTGCCGCCATGCAGGATCCCCGCTTGAACCAACAACTGCTGATCAATCGCCGCCATTTTTTTGGCAGGACGGCGACGGGCATTGGGGCGGCGGCGTTGGCGTCTTTGTTAGACAAAGATGGGCTGCGTGCAGAGATTGCGAACGCGAACAGTGTTGCGATTCCTCGCCCTCCCGGCCATGGATTGCCGGAGCTGCCACACTTTGCACCGAGAGCGAAGAATGTCATCCATCTGTTCCAGAATGGTGCACCGACGCATGTGGAGCTCTACGACTGGAAGCCGAAGCTACCGGCGATGCATGGCAAGCCGGTGCCGGACGGCTACATCGGTGGAAAGCGCTTCAGCACGATGACCGGCAAGGCGGATGGCAAACTGATGCTGGCACCCGTGGAGCCGTTCAAGCAACATGGTCAGAGCGGGGCAACGGTCAGCGCATTCCTGCCGCACATTGCATCGATCGCGGATGAGCTTTGCTTCGTGAAGAGTATGCACACTGATGCGGTGAACCACGCGCCAGCGATCTCGTTTTTTCTGAGCGGTGCTCAGATTCCTGGTCGGCCTACAGTCGGGGCATGGTTGAGCTACGGGCTTGGATCGGAATCTGAAAACCTGCCGGCATTTGTTGCGAT
>JAGROY010000057.1 GCA_020439995.1 Verrucomicrobiia bacterium | reverse complement strand
TGGACTGACATGGGAAAACCCTGCAGAGCCAATAGTGCCAAGGCTTGCGGAGTTGCTTCGTTCGACTCCTCAGCCTATGATCGGGGAACTATGCCCACTGAATCCGCGAAGCTCCAGCTCGCAGTGCTGATGTTCACTGATATTGTGAACTCTGTCAGCCTGCAGAAGAAGCTCGGAACGGAGGCCTATACGCGCTACATTTCGCGCCACGACGAGATTTTTAAGGAGTGTCTGATGCGGGCTCCTGGAGGACGAATTCTGAACGAGACGGGAGATGGGTTCCTGGTGCGTTTAAATTCCTCGAGCGACGCCGTGAACACGGCACTCCGGCTGCAATACCGGCTCCACTCCGAAATCTGCGAAGGTGAACCGATGGCGGTGCGGATCGGCCTGCACAGCGGTGAGATCACTGAGATGCAGGAAGCGCTTCGAGGGGAAACCCGGGCGGTCGGCATGGCAATCAATCTGGCTGCCCGGATCATGGATCTGGCTGCGGAGGGACAGATTCTCATGACGCGCGCGGTCTTCGATGATGCACGGCAATTCACCCGGCACTACCCGGACATGGAGGGCGTGGATCCGGCAGACTTGCCACCTCTACTCTGGCCGGCCTATGGCCGCTACATTTTCAAGGGTAATGACGAACCCATGGAGATCTACGGGGTAGGTGCCGAGGGAATCACTCCACTGGTACGGCCTGAAGGAAGCGAGAAGGCCAAGCGTGCAGTCGCTGCCGATGAAGAAGCGATCCTCGGTTGGCGACCGGGAGCGGGCCTGGCCATTCCGCGGCGCGAAGACTGGGTCATCGAGAAGAAAATCGGTGAAGGCGGATTCGGCGAAGTGTGGCTGGCGGAGAACAAAAAGATCCGCATGCAGCGGGTGTTCAAATTCTGCTTTGATGCAGACCGCCTCCGCTCATTCAAGCGGGAGCTGACGTTATTCCGGCTGTTGCAGGATGCTCTGGGCAATCGCCGGGACATCGCAGCCCTCTACGAAGTTTCTGTCGAAGCGCCCCCCTACTACCTCGAAAGCGAATACGTGCCTACTGGAAATATCAGCCAGTGGTTCACGAGCAAAGGAGGGATCGACCAAGTTCCTCTGACCACGCGCCTGCATATCATGGCAAAGGCGGCAAGGGCGGTTGCCGCCGCGCATTCGGTTGGCATTATCCACAAGGACATCAAGCCATCCAACATCCTGATTTCCGAAGAAAACGGAATCCCCGAACCCCGTCTCGCGGATTTCGGAATTGGAACGCTGGCGGACACTTCGAGTTTGCGCTCAATGGGAATCACTCACGAAGGTTTTACCGAAAGCGTGATTCTCGAAGGCGACGGCAACACGTCGTTCACTCACCTTTACGCGCCTCCGGAGTACCTGGTCGGCAAGCCAGCCAGTGTAAGAGGAGACATTTACTCCCTGGGAGTCATGCTCTACCAGTTGGCCGTCGGTGATTTGAACAGCCCACTGGGCACGGGGTGGAGCCGGGGAATTGACGATACTCTGCTGGCCGATGACATTCGCCGCTGCGTGGACGTCGACCCTGAGCGTCGGTTTCAGAGTGCCTCGCACCTGGCGGAACATCTGGAGCAACTCGACAAGCGACATGCCGAACGGGAGGAAGAGCAAAGGGTCGAGCAATTGAAGCAGCATGCAAAACGCCGGAAGCGCACAACGATCCTGACAGTTTCGATTTCGTGCGGACTGGCCCTGATGACCGCCTTGCTGGCAAAGGGCTATGTCGAGCAGAAGCTGGCCAAAGAAGTTGCTGACTCCCAGACAAAGAAGGCGAAACAAGCAACCGGACAACTGCGGAAGCAGGCCAGTAACTCCGACTTCCTGCTCGCAGGACAATTGCTTGCCCGCCATCACCGGTCGGAAGCGCTTGCTTACCTCGCCCGGGCAGTAGAAGGCGATCACATCACCGCAGGGCGCAAGTTGATGGCCACACTTGCAGCGAGTCGATTTCCCACGTTGCGACAGCCTCCCATTGATACTCTGACGACTAATCGGGGGCGCCCGCTTGCCAAGGACGTAAGTCCAGACGGCTCGCTGCTGGCAGCGGTCTGCATGGGTGAAAATGGCGAGGAAATGCGGGTCTGGAATCTCTCAGCCAACGCGACTGCCAGTGAACACCTGGAATGGAAGTCGACCTCACAGTCCGAACGGGTAATGGATCTGGCATTCGCATCCGACACCGTTTTGTCTTTCGTTACCAAAGGGGATGACAATCAGGCCACCATACACTTATGGGAACGGACACCGCAGTGGGCATGGGTCAGGAGCGAACCCGTTGGCCAAATTGACCAGTTCAGCAGCTTTGTCGCAAACGGAGCCGTCTGGATCAAAGACCAGCGAATCGACAACCCTGAAGATCAACGGAGGGGCCCGCCAGGAGGGCGCAGAGAGCTTGTTCTCTACAGCGTCCTCACAGGAAACACCACCACCCTCCCTGCCCCGCGCGGTCGAATCGTGGCGATGGACGGGTTTTACAAAAATGGAGGGCTAGATGCGGCCATTGTCGTGTGTGAAACACGCCCCGATCAGCGATTTGTATCTGCATGGAGCACATCCTTTGCGCCGGTTCTCGAACCGGAAGGCAGGCGAGGCGTGCCGTTCGGCCCCCCGGGCAATGACGGCACATGGCGAACGTATCTGCAAGGCAGCGCCTGGTCTGGCCCGCCCATCACGATCGCAATCAGTCCAGATGGCAAGTGGGCAGCAGTCCCGGAACCTGACGGATCCGTTCATGTCTGCTCGCTGGTGGAATTCCCGGAAAATGCAAAACCCGCTGTCTCGATCCCGAACGCAAACGATCTTGCGACTGGTCTTGAGTTCGGCCCGAATTCGGACAAGCTGGCGATCGGCTACTTCGGAAGCTCGGCTGCGATCTTCGACATTCCGTCAGGGGTGAAGACCCTTGGCCCGATTGAGCACGAAGGCGGAATCATCGGAATTACATTTAGCTCGGACGGCGCTCGACTCCTTACGCGCTCACTTGATCAAACTGCGCGTGTCTGGGACGCAGCCGCGGGAGTGCCGCTCACGGAACCGATGATCCACGACAGCTATGTGGTCGGGGGCTATCTGAGCCCAGACTCCACATCTGCTGTAACCATCGGCTACGACGGAGAAACAAAAGTATGGAACATCGCTTGCGGCGATGCGCAGGGCGAGAGTTTGCCGGTGCGGGAGGGCTCCAGTTTTTCCGCCATCAGCCCGGACTGGGAAACCATTTTTACCACAACCAAAATGGAGGTAGTTCCCGGCTATTCCGAATACCTCGGTCAACTGCATACTCTGGGGCAGAGCAGGATCATCGGCCAGATCAAAGGAAAACCGCTGGCGCAGGGTGCGCGTATCATTGGTAGTCGCTTCACAACGGACGGTAAAACTCTGATCGCAGTCCGGCTGGATGGCACCGTGGTGCTGCACGATGTCGACAGCGGCCACGAAGAGGAAGCCTTCAAGATTGACAGTGGCGGATCAACTGTCCAACTACGGGCAATCAGCGGGGACGGGACAACCATCGCCATCGCCACCCAGTACCGGTCGCAGATTCCTTCTTACTCTCTCCTCTCCGTCTGGCATCGAAGGCAAAACAAATACGAACTCGCATCTGGAATTCCTGATAGTCAGGAAGTCGGAGCTGTCGCCCTGAACGGCGACGGCTCACGAATGGTCACATCCCACGATCAGGCGCTTCTCGTCTGGGAACGTAATGCAGCAGATCACTACCAAAGCAGGGCTATCGATCGGCTTTCAGTCACCACTGTAGTTGCCATGTCACAGACGGGAGATCGCTTTGTAGCCGGATCAGCAGAGGGCACGCTGCAGGCTTGGAGCTTTATCGATGGCAAGCCCTTAACAAGGCCATTAAAGCAATCTGGCCCGGTGATCGCTGTGGCCCTCTCGCCCGATGGGCTTACCGCTGCCGCAGCCACCACTTCTCTCGACGGAGGCGAAACAGCCCGCGTGCAGACATGGGATCTCACGAGTCAGGAATCGCTGACACCTTCGGCCAGGTTCTTTGGACGCCAGCATGCCAGCGAATATGCCGAAGACGGCTGGCAGCAAGGGGGTGCCGACACAGCTGCCCAGCTCGCATTCAGTCCCGATCTATCGCAAGTACTTCTGCACTTCCGAGGAGATACCGTTGTCTGGGATATGACCCCAAGTTTCGCTGACGAAACCGTCCCGCCCATCATCCCCAGACTAGCCAAAGCGATCGGCGGACTTAAGCTGCCAGGAAACCCGGACGGGGCAGTCCCTGTGGATGAATTGTCACCTGTAGCAGCCTCAGCTCTGACCGACCTGAGAGCCGAATGGCGAGCAAAATCGAATACCGCAGAAAAAACGGACTCAGTGGATCGGTGGGTCGACTGGTTGCTCTCGCCCCCCGGCCAGCGATCGGTCTCTCCCACTTCAAAAATGACGAGGGAACAGTTCACCGAATTCCTCGTGCGACAAAACAGCGAGGCAGCCCTCCACGAAGCGGTCATTCGAAACCCAGGTGATCGCCGCATCCGTCTCATCCAGTTACTGGAGCTGGCGCAGGCTAAAGGCGAGAGCGGAGGAACCTTTCCTCTTACCCCTTCCCAGAGGGCTTCGCTGGCAGAACTGCTGCCAGATTTTCTGAAATCCACCACGCCGACACGTGCTGCAGAGCGAGAAATCCGGCCAGACTACCGGGACCGAGCAAAAGCACTGGCGCTGGCAGAAAAACTCACACCACACGATCCCGAACTTCTCGGATACTACCTGAATTCATTGAAGGATTTTACTGTAGTTCTCGAGCAGGAGCCGGGTGATCTTGACGCCTGGCTGGTAACGGCGCAGTCGCTCGACAGGATCGCAGCGTTGACAGATGAAAATGTTCCAAATGGAGTCAGCGCTGAGGGTTACTCCCGCGTCGCACTGGTGATCTTCGCAATGCTCGCTGAGCAGGGTCTGCGCGATGCATCCTTTCCGGCAGTCCGGCTCTCCCGCGCGCCGGATTCCCCGATTGTCGAAACTGACGTTGAAGGTAGCAATGTCAGCCGCCAGGATGGCCCTCCACCGCGTGGAAGACGCTTCGGGGGAACCGATTTAAGCGGCTACCCCATCGAGTCGTTCACGGATGCCCTATCAACTCTCAATGGCCTGCCACCGTGGCTCGACGAAACGCTCTCGTTCTTTCTTCAAGCGTCACCCGCAGCCAATTCGGCGATGCTCTGGTCGCACCGTGCTTTCGTCCAAGCTTGTTTGGGACAGGAAATTGACGCGCTTGAGGCAGCGAATCGCGCATTGGAAATTGGGATCAGTAATGAGAACGCAGCACGGCGGCTCGAACGGCTGAGAGGTCAAATTCTTACCCGCCAAGGGGAAACGGAGAGTGCTAAGAAAGCGATGACCCATGCCAGTGGAATCCGTCCCAGGCCGGTTGGCACCTCCCCGGCCATGCTCGACTTAGAGGAATTCTTTACCGACAGCATTTACGAAATGCCTGGGCAGAATCGGCGAATGGGGCCGGGAGGCCCCATTCGGCAACGCCCCCAGTTCGCCATCCGCCCCGGCATTCTGAAAACCTCTGACGGAATCTCGTTCGATGCGCGTGGTATTGTGTATCCAGCGGGTGATTTTGAACGCAGACGACCGGAGACGGCTGCGCGACCCACAGTAGAAATTCCGGTGGGACAAAACTTGCGGCTATTGCACTTCCTCCACGCGGCCATGTTGCCGGGCGGCAGCTCTGCAGAAGCCACTGGCAGCCAAATCGGTGAATACACCATTCGCTACGATGACGGCAGCAGCGAGACCCTGCCCATCCGGGTCGGCTTCGAAGTGGACGACTGGAAACCATCGCGCGATACCACAGTTCTTGACCCGAATAGCGGCCCAGTCCCTGAAACGGGAGTCTCCTCCCCCGTGGTAGCCTGGAGTGGCTTTGCCGGGTCAGGGATGGAAGAAGTCAGGGCATCCCTTTTCGTGACTTCGTGGACAAATCCCAAGCCGGATCTTCGCGTGGAATCGATCGATTTCACGGCAACAGACAATCGTACGGGCCAGCCATTCCTGGTCGCCCTGACTTTGGAACCCTGATTTTCAGCGATCTTCAGCGTTAATCTGCGAAACTCGCCAGCTCAAAGCCAACGAGCAATGGGAGAGTTCTTCACCGCCTTAGATCTTCGCCTACACAGCCATTTATAATTGACATTATTATTATATTTATGATATATTTATACACTCTTTATAATGTCGATTCCTTCCGTTGCACGAAAACTTGCGCAAAATTGTTGTGCACTGGCGTACCTGGCGTTCGCCTCGTTTGCTGGCGGGCGGGAGCCTAATGTGTCTTTCACGAACCTCACCTTTCGGGACGGTTTACCGATTGGAGAAATCAACTGTAGCGTTCGAGACGGCAATGGCATTGTCTGGATCGCGGGTACGGGCGGGCTCTCGCGTTTCGACGGCTACGAAGTCGAACAAATCTCCTCCGAGCGGACAAAGACTTTATTCACAGACAGTCGCGGCTTGCTTTGGGCTGGAACAGAAACCGCAGGCCTCATCTGCTTCGATCCATTGCGCAAGCTGAAAATCCTGGGACTGGACCACACCAGCCCGGAGCCCTCGAAGCGGCTACTCCATCCCAGCGTTACCCGGATTGCGGAGGACAAGGAAGGGAATCTCTGGGTGGGGACGCTGGCGGGACTGAGCAAAGTCGCGGTCACCCTGGTGGGCTCCGATACGGTACAATGCGCTGTTACATCCTATCGACCCGATGCAAATGACCCGGCAGCCCTTCCTGAAGGGCAGATCACAGCGCTGCTGGTAGATGCGACCAACCGCCTCTGGATCGGAACAGCGGGGCGAAGCCTTTCCACTCTTCAACCGCAAAGAAACGCCTTCACAACCGTCTGGGAATCGGATGCCGGAATAAGCACGCTCCACGTGGCCGACAATTCGCATCTCTGGATTGGAACAGGCAATGGCCTCTTCCTCTTTGATTCCGCGACCATGAAGGAACGCGAGATGTCTGCGGGTATCGCAAGCAGAGATATCACTGCGGCAGTGATGTTGAACAACGGCCAGATGTGGGTAGGCACCACACAAGGCCTTTATCGCTACAATGAGGCAGAAGGTTTGTTCACTCCATATTATCATGAGGAACGGAACCCTTACAGTATTGCCAGCGATCAAATCACCGACTTGCGGGAAGACACGGACGGAATTCTGTGGGTATCCACCCGTGGCGGCCTTAGCCGGTTTGACACCAATCGTTTCTGGTTCGAGGTCTTCCGGCACGATCCGCAGCGAAAGGACGGTCTGCGCAATGGATCTATCCGCAGCATGGCAAAAATGTCCGACGGTTCAATCGCTGTCGGCACAGCCCGCGGAGTCGACATACTGAATCGCGAGACTGGAACGTTCAAGCAGTTGGCTGCGCTGGCAAACGACCTGCCAGGAACGCTACCAGGAGTACTGTTCGTTACTCGTGACGGCACGCTCTGGGCGGGAACACACACAGCTGGCCTCGTTCGTTATGATCAAAAGCAGAATCAATTTAGATCCTTCCCGCGCAGTAGCGACGATCTGACGACTCTGCCGCCAGGAGCGGTGTCCGCCATTCTGGAAGACAGCCTGGGGAACATGTGGATTGGAACAAACGGTGGGGGCTTGGCGCTGTTTGATCCCAAACGCGGTAGTTGCAAGCGCTACCCTCCAGAACCAGGTCGCACGGGAAGCGCCAGTGGCTACATTACTTGCCTCAAGGAAGACACTCACAACCGAATCTGGGTAGGTACCGTGGGGACTGGCCTCTTTAGATTTGACCCCGCAAATGGAAGATTCGCGACCTGGGGCACACCGGAAAACGGCTTAGGCAACGAAACCGTCTCAGTCATTCATGAGTCCCGCGACGGTAAACTTTGGATCGGCACCGAAGGCAAAGGTGTCTACAAATTTGACCCGCTGAGCAAGAATGTCAGCAACCTCAACAGCAGCAACAGTGCGCTGCCCCATGATTCCGTGTTTGGCATTGTCGAGGATCTTCGCGGCTCCCTCTGGTTCAGCACTGGAAAGGGCCTGGCCCAAGTCAGCCAGAGCGCTACCCCTGAAATGCGGATCTTCTCGGAAGCCGACGGCTTGCAGTCGACGCTGTTCCACGCAAACGCAGCACTCGTCGATGACGATGGGCTCCTCTATTTCGGCGGCCCCTCAGGGTTCAACGTTATCAATCCAGACCAACTTCCGCAAATGGTGACGCCACGTCAGCCAGTTCTTACTGGGATGGAACTCTTTGGGGAACCTGTCGTCCCAGGAAATGACAGTATCCTGACAAAACCACTGCGAATGACGGATAAAGTCACAGTCACTTTTGATCCCCGGAATCGCCTGGCATTCCAGTTCGCTACCCTCGACTACGCGAACCCCTCTTACAGCCGTTTCCGCCACAGGTTGATCGGCTTCGACCCGGACTGGATCTACACGGGACAGGAGCGTAGCGCTTCGTATATCGCCCTGCCTCCTGGTAATTATCCCTTTGAAGTTCAGTCGTCGTTCGACGGAAATCACTGGAGCGGAAACTCGGCACACATCGAACTGGAAATCCTCCCCGTCTGGTATCAGCGCTGGTGGGCGAAGTGGAGTGCCGGTGCCGTCGCGATCAGCCTCGCCAGCCTCCTCCTTGCCTGGGCACTTTACTTCCGTCCTTTCCGGATCCGCCAGCGTCAGCAGGAGCTGGAGGTCCACACCAAGAAAGCCGAGTCCGAGCTGGCGAAGCAGCTTCAACGCGGAATGTTGATCGAGCGAACAGCCGAAGAGATGCATCGCACTTCAGGCAATTCTCTCGAAGAGGCGATCCGTCAACTCGGTGAGTTTTTCAAAGCAGACCGGGTTCACCTTCACCTCTTTGACCGGGACAGCCCGGAGCACCTGTCATTCTGCACAGAGCACACCCGCGGGTTTCATGTGGCATCGGTGGGCGAGATGAACTTCCCCAGCATTGATTTGCCATTTGTCCATCAAGTGCTGGACTCCGACAAGCCAGTCGCCTGTCTGGACGTCACTCGCAGCCTTCCATTGCAGCCCGCTGCCGCACAGATTCAAAATCTGGGAACACGCTCCCTGCTCGCCATGCGAACTGCCTACGGCGACGAGCCGAATGGGATGATCATTCTGCATCAATGCGACGGTGTTCGACGCTGGCAAAAGGACGAAACGGAGATCCTGAAAGCATTGGCTGGCCAGATCGGAATCGCGATCGCGCAGATCCGGCTCACAGAGCGTGATGAGATCCAAAGGCAGCAGCTGGAAGATGCGAAAGTTGCAGCCGAGACCGCCCGCGCAGAAGCGGAGACTGCCCGCCAGATGGCAGAGAAGGCGAATCTGGCAAAGAGCGAGTTCCTGGCCAAGATGACGCACGAACTCCGCACGCCACTCAATGCCATCCTCGGTTTCGCCGAACTCATTCGCCGCGATTCAGAAACGACCGAACATCAGCGCGGCACTCTGGATATCATTCACAACAGCGGCGAGCATCTGCTCTCGATCATTAATGACGTGCTCGAAATGTCAAAGATCGAGGCCGGTGGCGTCGAGATGACGAACGAGAAATTCGACTTCATCCAGATGCTGAAATCGGTGCACGACATGCTCGATTTCAAGGCGGAACAGAAAGGGCTGAAGTTGATCTTCCGTAAGGCGGGCGATTTACCGCGCTACGTCGTATCGGACAAGGCCAAGCTGCGCCAGGTCATTATCAATCTGCTTAGCAATTCTCTCAAATTCACTGACGAAGGCTCCATCTCTCTCAAAGTCCGCTGCGGTAGCCAGACAGCTGGCAAGGCAAAGATTTTCTTCGAAGTGGCCGACACTGGAAAAGGCATTTCAGAGGAAGAGCTGCCTAAACTGTTCCAGAAATTCGTTCAGACCGAAACAGGGAAGGGATCAAGCGAGGGCACCGGATTGGGACTTACCATCAGCCGCAGCTTTATCCAGTACATGGGCGGAGATATCCGGGTAACCAGTGAAGTGAATAAGGGAACCACTTTCCACTTCCACATCATTGTCGACGTGTGCGAGTCCCAGGAGGTCATGCAGGCCGCAGCTGCGCCGAAGCATGTCACAGGTCTTGCCCCCGGAGAGACCCCGCGCAAAATTCTTGTTGTCGATGACCAGATGGTCAATCGCATGCTGTTGATGCGGCTGCTGAAACCAGTAGGATTCGAACTTTGCGAAGCTGAAAACGGACGCGACGCTCTGGAAAAATGGGCCACTTTCCAACCTGACATGATCCTCATGGATCAAGACATGCCTGAAATGAATGGAATGGACGCAACGCGCGCCATCCTGGCCAGAACGGATAATCCACCCATCATCGTCGCCCTCACTGCTTACGCTATGGAAGAAGCCAGGAAGGAAATTCTCGCTGCTGGATGCGCAGACTTCCTTTCGAAGCCATTCAAGAACGACGAACTTTTTGGACTCTTCGAGCGTCACCTCCGTGTCCGCTACACTTACAGAGAGAACGCAGACACAAGCCCTCCCGCAGTCGCATCCTCATGATGCACTGGTCGAATCGTCAATACACTGGAGCAACTGATCGAGCCGGGTCAAAACAACATCAACCAGAAGTGCGTCGACCGAATGCTCTCGCAACCTTAAGGATCTCGCATCGCCCGCGAACAACGCTGTTCGCATTCCGGCAGCAGCAGCCGGAACCATGTCGTTGCGCATATCATTGCCAACATACAATACCTCACAGGGACTCAGCCCGTAGCTCGCCAGCCTGGCGACACTGATGTCAAAGAGCCTCTGCGATGGTTTCCCTATTCCCTCCCGGTAGCTCCAGACGCATAGCTCGTCATCGAATCCCAGGCTCGATAGTTGCCGCCCAAGAAAGTGCCGAAACAACAGCGGCGTGTAAAACTGAGCGTTGGAGATAATTCCCAACTTCATCCGGCGGGCTCGCAACTCCACAAGCAGCGCTTCAAGTCCCGGCATTGGCCACACAGGATTGACGGTGGTCTCGTAGCGAACCGCCAGAGCCTCTATCGCTCCATCGGAAGGCATTCCGTCTCCCTGACACTGCAACAATCCCTTCCAGATCTCACGAATTTCGACCTCAGGAAAATCGATCCCCAGCGCCCTGGAGCCAGCATGCGATGCCTTTATCTCTTCCAAAAACTGCTGACTGATCCCCGTCGCGCCCTGCGTCCAGGTGATTCCCGACGCTACAAGCACTTCGAGCATCACTGAATCAAGATCCTGCACCCCAGCCAGACTGATATCCCCCGATCCGGAGATAAACAGCGTCCCGTAGATATCGAAGACCACGGCCTTGATTCCATCAAGCTTCTTCAGTCGGGGAGCCAGCCCTGTCGGCACCGGATCGAGCTGCGACGACTGCGCAGCCATGATTTCGAGAAAACCACTCATTGTGACCGCAGAAAATGGAATCGCTCGGGAGCCAGAAACACGTTCAATATTGCCTGCCTGTCGACATCCGCCGGGTATCCGCAATCGCCGCTCATGTGTTCATAACAAGCGTCTAGCTGATCGCTAAAACTGGCGAGGGAAAATACACCGTTCATGATGGCGGCAGTGTTTGCACTTGCGGTGCCATCCATATCCATCCGCTTGCGCAACCAAGGCACTGCTGCCGCCAGCTCTGAATCGTCCCCGAGGATACGCACGTCCTCCACACAGTCAGGATCGTTCACGACGATCTGTATGACAGCCTCCTGAAAGGGCTCTTCGAGAGTTCCAAAATCGATCCATCCCTCGCGCGGAGAAATCACTTCCATCGCCCGGCCAACCATACCCTTCGAGAACTTAAAACCGTAGGATTCGAAATGCGGAGGCAGCAGTTCCTCCAGACGCTGGCGGACGGCATCCGTATCGACCCAAAGTTCTGGAACCAGCAATGCTTGATACAGGCAGGGAAACTTCAGACCCACTTTGCGAAAATCCCCAGTGACCTCCAACAGATCCCGACCCAGCACGTGTTTGTTGGCCAGGAGCGGTTCCAGAAAAGCCAGTCCGAATCCCTCCGCCACGCTGGTAGTGAGGATCGCCTTTGCAGCCGCCAGCCAAGCTTCGAAAGAATGTCCGCCGTGCTCTGGATTGTCGACGACGCCGAATGCAATAGGCAGCCCGCACTCTTTAGCGAAGTCTGCCCAGCGGTCGTGCGTCTTCCTCCACGCCGTGTTGTCCGGTCGGCGACTCGTCGCGATTCTCACACCCTCCCCTCTCAACAAGGCTGCGAGAAACACTGCTTCGCCCATATTCTTTCGTCGGATGCCGCGCGTGGGATAAAAGAGCAGCCGTCCACCAGCGTTCACCTTGGCGTCAGGAACTCCGGCGGGGGCAGCGGGCAGCGAGACAGGATTGGGTAGCAAGTGCAGCCGTTCCTCAGGAACGCCAGCATACGTCAAAATACTCCGATCCCTCCCGGTGAGAACGACATAGTGAACGCCCGCCCCCGTCGGATAAAGATGCTGACTTCGATTCGCCACAGCATAGTTTGACGGTCGCCCATCTTCCGCAAAATCATGGATCTGCAACAGGATCCGGGTGCCGTCCCCAGCCAGCAAAGCAATCGCGTCAGGCAGCGCCGCATTCTTACCCAGGCAATGATTGTGAAAATGCCAGCAATCGACAGCTCCTGCCGTGTCCTGCAAGCGTTGACACAGCGTGTCTGGCGCGAGTCCGGCCTCTGCAGCACTGTAGCCCAGCCCCTCCACCACTTTCGCGAGATGATAAACGGGGGACTCTTCCGGGCAGGGTTCCCCTGTCAGGATGACGATTTCGTGCCCCTTTTCTTCGAGACTCGCTACCGCGTTTTCGATGACCCGGGTCACTCCGCCGGGACGCAAATGATAGTGAACAATCGCTATTCTCATCAGCTTCCTGTTATTCCAAATTTCTTTCGATACTCGTCGATCGCCACCATGGGCGGACGCTCTTCCTCAATAATCTCGGTCAGCACTTGCTCGTAGCGATGATCCTTCACCTGGAAGGCCCGATAAAGGTTACTCACATCGTCGAAGTCAGAGATAATCCCATGCGCTTTCGCTCGACTCAAGAAACTCTGCAGAATTCCAAAACTCATTTTCCCAAGTGCCTGAGTCGACTGGTTGCGGTGGACGCGTTGATCGAGGTCTGTCTGGGCAAATGCCTCCAGCCCCCACTTATGATACACATCAAGAATGTGCGAGGTCTCGACCCCATATCCGATAGGAAACGGAATCGCTTCCAGCACCGGGCGTCTTACCGCGTATTCACCAGAGAGCGGCTGAATGATGGCGGTAAGGTCCGGATAGAAAAGACTGAACAGTGGTCTCACCAGAATCTCCGTCACGCGACCGCCACCGCTGGGACGAATACCCTGACTGAATGCCAGTGGACGATCGTAGAACGCCTTCACATAGTGAATCTCTTCTCGCTGAATCAAAGGAGCCACGAGGCCGTACACGAACCTGGCATGAATGTTGGCAATATCGGCATCGACATAGCAGATGACATCACCCCTCAGTTGGTGCACCGCCTTCCACAGATTTTCCCCCTTGCCGCGTTTGAAGCCCTGCTCAGGAAGAATGTCCGCAGACAAGTAGACATCCGCGCCGAACTGCGCCGCGATTTCCAGAGTAGCATCACTGGAACCAGAATCGATCACGGCCAGTTCATCAATCAGCCCGTAGCGATCCATGAGTTCGCTCTTAAGAATGACGATCTCTTTTCCGATCGTCTTCTCTTCGTTGAGCGTGGGGATACAGAGCGAAATGCTCATCCCCGACTTCTCCTTTGCCGACACGAGTGCTCTGATGTCGGAGAACTCTCCGTGATGGAAAGTGTTTTTTTGCAGCCAGTCTTCGATATTCATGCGTCTCCTTCGTAGTATTCCAATCCTTCAGGCGTAGGGGGTGGCTCCATCTGTCCCGGGTGCGCATCAATGAATTGAAGCAGGCCGACCAACTGCGCCAGGCCGGAGAAAATGGGTTCAATCTCAACACTCTCCGTCGGCGCATGAATGTTCAATCCCCTGGAGATCCCGACCGTAACGCTGGGGATCTTCTTGAATATCAGAGCAGCAAGATCACCGACGCTCGGATGGAAAGTAGGCGTGATATTAAGTCCCCGCATAATGTCCCGCGTAGCCTTCACCAGTGGGTGGGAAAACGGGATTCCGCCTGGAATGCGTCTCGCGAGAACTTCGATGGACGTTACGGTTCCCGTTTCGGCACTGACTTCATCGATGATCTCTTCGATTTGCTCCCGGATCTGCCGCGCCATACCCACCTGCTCGCTCCGTACCTCGAAGCGGAGGGCAGCGCGGGTCGGCGGCGAATTGTATCCGGTGCCGGCTCGCATCGAGCCTATGATCACCGTGGTTCTCGGATTCTGAGGCACCGGAATCGCGGACAATTTCTGCAGAATCTCCCCCATCGTTACCAGCGCGCTCTTGCTTCCCGTCTCCTGCCACTGGGTAGGCTCGGCAGGCACCTCGCAGACAATCTTGTTCCGATTCATGCCGAGACAAGAGTAGCTCAATCTTCCTAATTGCGCCCCTTCCAGGCAAATTCCAGCCACAATCGGCAACTGCACATGTTCCAGGAAAAACCGTATCCCCCCCAGATCGCCACGTCCCAGACTCTGCGTCTGCGCCAGCAGGATCAGATCTGAATCGAGTGTCACATCGAGGCGGCGCAAAATCTCTGGAAGCGATACCAATGCGGCAAGTCCCAGGCCATTGTCAGCAATGCCCCAGCCATCGATCGCATCGGACTTCACCGCTGCAGCAGAGCCGAACCCAGCCTCGTCCTTGACTGTATCCGCATGGGCTGCGACCAGAATATTATGAGCAGCGGCCCTGCCGGGAAGAATCGCCTGCGCGTTGCCGAACTCGTCGATGCAGGCATTCTGAAGTCCAAACTCCTGAAATCGACTGGTGATAAACTCTATCCTCTCACGCTCTTGCCCAGTAGGCGCGGGAATTTCACTGATCATCACCGCATTCGCGACGATGATTTCCCTTATTTCCTGGAGCTTGTCCCTCGCACCGGGGAGACTCGCTATGATCTCTTGAATCGTCATCTGTGCTCATCCTTCACTGAAGCAGGGAACACGCCAAGTGAATATCACAGGCATTTTCAGGATTTCCACGTCGGGCGATTCGGATACCAGTGTTTTTCCGGTATTCGATGATTGTCAGCTCGCATTCACATTGCGTATGCTTTTGTGACTATGGTCCAACAAGAGCCAGCGTTAGACACCGAACCCTGCACGGATACCAAGACGATCTTCATCGTCGATGATCATCCGATCATGCGGCAAGGCCTGGCGGTGCTCATCAATCATGAGAAGGATCTCACGGTCTGTGGCGAAGCTGAAGATGCTGCACATGCACTCGACGGCATCCTGGCATCTCAACCCGATCTCGCACTGATCGATATTTCTCTCCCGGGGAAGAATGGCCTCGAACTGATTAAAGATCTCCGCGCGATGGATTCCGAGGTATCAATACTCGTGCACTCGATGCATGACGAGTCGCTCTACGTGGAGCGCGTTCTGCGCGCCGGAGCCCAAGGTTACATCACCAAGGACGAAGGCGGCAGCAAGTTGATGGAAGCCATCCGTAAAGTGTTGGCTGGCGAGATCTACGTCAGTGCTGAGATGTCCGGCAAAATCATTGAAATCTTCTCAGGCCGTCGCGCCAGCTCGACCAATCCAGTAGAAGCACTCACCGACCGGCAGTTTGAAGTCTTTCAAATGATCGGCAACGGGCAAAGCACCCGGGATATCGCGGAAACACTGCATGTGAGCATCAAGACCGTCGACGCACACCGGGATCACATCAAAAAGAAACTCAACCTGCGCAGCGGCACGGAACTCGTCCGCTTCGCTGTACGCTGGGTCGAAAGTCAGAACTGACTTACGCCGTCTTCGGAAAGCGCTGCCCTTCTGAACTGAATCATTCAGCGGGCTGATCCCAAAATCGCCAGGGGTCATTCAATCGGCGCATCTCCGAAAGCAGCAACTCCTCCATTTCTTTGCGTTTCGCCGCGTGAGCCGGATCGTCGGCGAGATTGGTCAGCTTGGGATCGTTTTTGCCGTGTTCCGCGAGAAACTCATTTGGGTTCTCAGCCAGGTTGAACAATTGAGTCTCGCGAACGTTCCCGTCCATCACATCGTACTTGATGAGTTTCCAGTCGCCCTTCTTCACGCAGCGCATGCCGGGCTTGGTGCCACCATTGTAGACCCCGTACAACACGTCGCGCACCGTCGACTGCCTGCCTTCGAGCACCGGCTTGATGCTCATCCCTTCGTTCGACTCAGGCGCTTCCACTCCGGTGAGATCACACATCGTTGCAAGCACGTCGAGCAGATAGAAGTTCCCCACGGCTCGGCTTCCAGGCTTGATACCCGGGCCACGTACAATGAAAGGCACGCGCCAAGTGTGCTGATACAAGTTCTGCTTTCCCTGCAAGCCATGCCGCCCGATCGCAATTCCATGATCGGCAGTGTAGACGATGTAAGTATTGTCCAGTTCGCCCATGGCTTCGAGCTTCGTCAGCACTTTGCCCACCTGAATGTCGATGTTCTCACTGCAGGCGAACTCACGCCCCAGTTCATTGCGAATTGTGCATTCGTCACGTTTCTCCCAGACACCACTGACCGACACCTCATCGCGCAAGCCCGGATGTCCGTGATGAAACGGATGAGCTGGCAGATAGTTGACTGGCAACGGCGGTTGTTTGTCATTAGCTGGCGGAAGCGAGTCTTTGTCTGAGTGATTCACGGCGCCATACTTTGCCAGCAGCTCAGGCGTGCCGTCCCGCGTGTCGTGCGGATGAGAAAAGCCGAAATAGATCAGAAACGGATCGGTGTCCATTGCCCTCTCGCGAGCTTCCAAATACTCCAGCACTTTTTTGCCATGCCAGGCGCTTCCAGTTTCCTCAGTCCCACCGCGCTTGCTGGCGTCGTGACGGACGGCGAACTGAGCATTCGCGCCCGCGTAGCTGTTTCCCTTCTTGCAGGTGCGCATCGTGTCGTATCCGGCCCCGTTGAACACAGCAGCCATGGTGCTCGCTGGCAGATCAGGCGGACAGTGCTCCTTCGCTCCCGGGCCAATAGGCAAATGCCAGACCGTACGACCACTCATGATCATGTGCCGCGATGGCGTGCAAACGGCACCGCTGAAGGAACCCATGTGATACGCCCCGTCCAAAACCATTCCCTCTGTAGCCAGACGGTCGATGTTCGGAGTGTCCAGCTTGGACTCAGGATCATAGACTTTCAGATCAAAAGGCGACTGATCGTCTGCGATGATGAACAGTACATTCGATCGCGTGTCGGCAATCGCAGGGGAACAAAGAAGGACTGCGGACGCGAGCGAAGTCGCGAATATTCGGGGTATGTTCATGGTAGATTCTAACGTTGATACATCCTTTAGGATCCGGGCCCAGCCACCGCCCTAGGTCTGCATCATACGCGCGACCCAGCACCAGGTGCAAGCCAGAGTTCTTGTCGTCTTGTGGTAGATGCAGCCGAGTTTTACGTCGAAGCGGCTGCTGGAATACGTTTTGGATGCGCACACCGTACGGGCCGTAGTCGCAGGCGGCGAGCACGGTCTTGCCGCTGGGTGACATCACGGATCGAGCCGAGGGGGGCGCGGGTGTAGTAGTAGTTGGTATTGATGATCCCGGAGCGGCGGGGTTGTCTATCGAAGCTTCTTGCGGAAGCTTAGACAGATACCTACTTCACATCACCGAGACTGCCGTAGTAGTTGATGACATTGGTGCTGGTCGAGCTTGGGACGCGCTTCTGCACGAGCTGGGTGCCGTCCCAGAACAGGTAGCTGGCGATGCCTGCGGTCCATTTGGCTCTGGACGGGGCCTTTCCACAATCTTGTAGAGGCGGGGCATGGCGTCGTGGGAGAACTCCATTCGGTTATGGTGGGACTTTCACCCACGTGTTCTGGCCGATGCGGGGCTCACCTCCCTCGGTTCGACTTCCTGATATCCGTGGCACAGGTTCCGAGCTGTCTGCGCAGAAAACGACTAAACTCTTCGGACGATTCAAATTGCATCTCGTAAGCGATTTCTTTGATCGGCCAGTCGGTAGTGACCAGTAACTGACTGGCACGGTCGATGCGGACTCGATCGATTTCCTGTTTGGGACTGTGCCCCACAGCCTCCCTGAATCGTTGCTGGAAGGATGCTCTGGATATGGGCAATCGGCTGATCACATCCGCCACTTGTAGCGCACTGCGGGGCGATTCCCTCCGAATGATCCGCAGAGCTTCGGTGACTACAGGGTCGGCAAAGGCCAGGACATCGGTGGACTCCCGGGCAACGACTTTGCGAGGTTTCACCAGCGTCAATTCCTCCACGGGCTCTGCACTGCGCATCATTTGACTCAGTAGCCGGGCTGCAGTTTGCCCGATTTCTTTTCCCGGGTACTGAACACTGCTCAACGGCGGTGAAGCCGTGTGGCAAAAGGTGACATCGTCATTGCATCCAATCACCGCGACCTGATCAGGAACCACCAGTCCAAGCTGCGAGCAGGCACTGGTCAACGCGGCGGCGGCGATATCGTCGCGCGCGAAGACTCCGATCGGCAGATCCACTTCCGCCAGCTGTTTCAACATTTCCGCCCGCACTTTCTCCCACTTCTTTGCCGCAGGAAGCTTCGAAATCTCGAATCCCATTGGCCGACAGTTGAAGCCCCTTTTTTCCAGTTCGGCAGCGAACGATTTGCCTCGCTGCCGCGAGTACAGCCGCGATGGATCGCCCCAGAATGCAAAGCGCTTCAACCCGAGTTCCAGCAAATGTTTCGCAGCGAGTTGACCCGCCAGCGCATTGTCAGGAATGACGGTTGGGACGCCCAGCCCGAGTGATTCTGAACTCAAATTGACCACGGGAATCTTCCGCGCTTGCCAGGCACGCAATTCCCGGGCAGCCGGTCGAAACACGATCAATCCGTCGCCGCTCCAGCGTTCGTCAATTACGACCGGAGCGATCTCACTGGTGCTCTCTACCATCGTCCGAATTTGCCAGCGCTCCCGATGCAGGCGTACGTGCTCAAGAATCCCTTCGAAAATGTGCCGCGTAAACGTCGCCCACGAGGGAATACGCACTCCCACTACAAGCGAGGCGCTGGAGCGGGCATGCCCGGGAGATTGGGTCGAAACTGACATACTGATCAGCGAATTTTCAGCAATAATACCATGATATATAGCATTTTGGTTAGCCCTGTCACCCCTTAACTGCGCTACCGTGCGTTCACAAATCAATGTCAGCAATCTCTACCACCCCCTTTGAAGTAAACGGACGCACCTATGCGCCGCCAGCCAAACCCATTGCCGTAATCTGCATCGACGGTTGTGCCGACGAGTATCTCGACACGTCGCTCGCCCGCAGCAGGATGCCGCGTTTGGCACAAGTGTTAGCCTCAGGCGCATATCGCGGCATGGTTCGCGGTGCCTTGCCGTCGTTTACGAATGTCAACAACACCGCGATTGTCACCGGCGCTCCACCATCCGTCACTGGCATCTGTGGGAATTTCTTCCTGAATCCTGAAACAGGAGAGGAAGTGATGATGAATTCGCCGGAATTTCGCCGTTGTAATACCATCCTCACCGCTGCTGCCGACGCCGGCAGAAAGGTTGCATTCATCACTGCCAAAGAAAAACTCCGCACAGTGCTGGGCGATGGAGTAGTCGAACGCGGCGGTATCGTATTCTCATCGGAGAAAGTGAACGAAGCAAAGAAGGCGACTCATGGACTGGACCATGCAGAAGACGTCATCGGAAAGCCCAGGCCGGAAATCTACTCGGGAGACGCCTCGGTGTATGTGTTAGAGGCAGGAGCTGCGCTCGCCACTGCTGGCACTGCCGACTTTCTGTATCTGTCCACCACCGACTACATGCAGCACAAATTCGCGCCTGACGCTCTGGAAAGCCTCGATTTTTACGCCGCCCTCGACACCCAGATCGGCCGACTTCTGGATGCCGGGTGCATTGTTGCAGCCACCGCCGACCATGGGATGAACGGAAAAAACAAACCCGATGGCAGCCCCAACGTGATCTATGTCGAGAGCCTGCTCGCCGAAAATTTCGGGCCCGGAATCAAGGTTATCTGCCCCATTACCGATCCATACGTTGTTCACCATGGGGCGCTCGGGTCACTCGTTATCGTTCACGTTGAAGATCCATCCACCATAGCCCCGATCATTGAATCCCTGGACAACATTCCCGGAATCACTGAAGTCTACGACCGCGAGACTGCCTGCCGACGCCTCGAGCTTGCCCCGGATCGCATCGGTGACATTTGCGTTCTGTGCGGGCGCGATTTTGTGCTGGGCAAAACTCCCGCCGACCATGATTTGAGCGTGCTGGACGGCGGGCTGCGATCTCACGGCGGACGCTACGAAGAGATGGTGCCCATGTTCCTGTCCCATCCACTCACACCTGAATATCAGGCAAAGGCAGCGGCAGATCCCCGCAATTTTGACATCTTTGATTTCGTCTGCAACGGCACCGCACTCTAACAAACAACCATTCATGAGACTACCTGCCTACATTGCCGGAGAGGCCATCCACACGGATCGTGAACTGGAGGTCTTCTATCCCTGGGACAATTCGCTGACCGGCACCGCTGCGATGATTGGCGCCGAGCATCTGGAGAGGGCCATCGCTGCCACTACCGGAGCAGACCTCTCACGCTACCAACGCCACACGATCCTGCGCAGGGCAGCAGCACTGCTGGCAGACCGCCGCGATGCCTTTGCCGAGCTTATTCGACTGGAAACTGGACTCGCTGCGCGGGAAGCAGTGTATGAGACGGGCCGCAGCAGCGAGGTGCTCGAGTGCGCCGCCATCGAGGCATTGCGCGATGATGGCCAGATTTTTTCCGGCGACGTCTCGCCGGGCGGAGCAGCGCGGAAAATCATGACGTTCCGCCAGCCAGTCTCCCTGCTCGCAGCGATCACGCCTTTCAATCACCCTCTCAATCAGGTCGCCCACAAAGTCGCCCCCGCGATCGCTGCAGGTGCCCCCATTCTGCTGAAGCCATCCGACAAGACACCACTCACCGCACTCAAATTCACCGAGCTTCTCTACGAGGCAGGCTTGCCGGGCACGATGCTCAGCACCTTCGTTGGTGATCTCGACACCGTGGTCACACCGATGATCACGCACCCAAAGGTAGAATTGGTGTGCTTCACAGGTTCCGTGGCGATCGGCAAACACATCGCCCAAACCGCTGGCTACAAGAAACTCTGTCTGGAGCTGGGCGGCAACTCACCGATCATCATTCTCGACGATGCTGACCTCGATCTCGCGACACGGCTCGCGGCTGAAGGCAGCTTCCGGAACTCCGGCCAGCGCTGCACCGCCGTGAAGCGCATTCTGGTTCAGCGCGGAATCCTCGATGAGTTCACCCGCCGGTTTGTCGAAAAGGCAAAAGAATACCGCTACGGTAACCCAGCGGATCCAGAGACGCGTGTAGGTACCGTCATTAGCGCAGCTGCTGCCGAAACCCTGGAGCGCCGGGTAGCCGAATCCGGCGCAGAAGTCCTGCTGGGAGGCAAACGCGATGGAGCATTGATGCAGCCGACAGTCGTTGCAAACGTTGCGAGGCATGCTGAACTCGTCGCCGAAGAGAGCTTTGGCCCCATCGCCCCCATCATTCCCATCGACGACGTGGACGATGCCATTGCTTACTACAATTCCGGCAACTTCGGGCTTTCAACATCCATCGTTACGACGAATCTCAACCATGCATTCGAAGCAGCCAGACGCCTGCGCACAGGCACCACAAACATCAACGAAGTTCCCGGTTATCGAGTTGAGAATTCGCCCTTCGGCGGTATCAAAGACTCTGGACTTGGTATCAAGGAAGGTGTCACGGAAGCCATGAAGTTCATGAGCAACGTGAAAACCGTCTCCTTCCCCTGGTGAAGTCCCCTGGCCCTTCCAAAACCCTTACCCCGTTCCAACATGAACGACAGTGAACTCGATAACCCGTACATTCTTCTAACCCCCGGCCCGCTGTCGACCAGCCCCACTGTTCGCAAAGCACTGCTGCGCGACTGGTGCACCTGGGACGACGACTACAACCTCGGCGTGGTCACTCCCATCCGGGAAAAACTCGTGCAATTGGCAGCCGGCGATCGTGCAGCGGAATACACTGCGGTCCTAATGCAGGGCAGCGGCAGCTTCTCCGTCGAGGCCATGATCGGCACCGCCGTCCCGCGCGACGGCAAGCTGCTGATCCTCGCCAACGGTGCTTACGGTGACCGCCTGGCAAAAATCGCGCGCTATCTCGAAATCGATCACATCGTCCACGACTGCGGAGAACTCGCCCAGCCCGACCAGGAGAAACTAAAACAGGCGCTCGATGACGATTCCGCCATCAGCCACGTTGTTCTAGTTCACAATGAGACCACCACCGGCATGCTCAACCCGCTCGGAGAGATCGCCACCATTGTCAAGGCTGCTGAGCGCACTTTTATGGTCGATGCCATGAGTTCCTTCGGCGGCATCCCCATCGATGTGCCCGGGCTCGGGATTGATTACATCGTTTCCTCCGCAAACAAATGCATCCAGGGCGTCCCCGGATTCGGCTTCGTCATCTGCAGACGCTCCGCCCTGGAAAAATGTGGAAAGAACGCCCGCTCCCTCTCGCTTGATCTCTTCGACCAATGGCGAACAATGGAAAGCGGCAACGGCAAATGGCGTTTCACTTCCCCCACCCACACGGTGCGTGCCTTCGCCCAGGCCATGCAGGAGCTCGAGGAGGAAGGCGGCATCCCCGCCCGCTTCGCACGCTACACCGAGAACCATCGCATCCTCATCGAAGGCATGGAACGGCTGGGCTTCAAATGCATCCTGCCTCGCGAGTGGCAGTCACCGATCATCACCGGCTTCCACAGTCCCGACGCCCCCGGCTATTCGTTCAAGGCATTCTACGACACGCTCAAAACTCACGGATTCGTCATCTACCCGGGAAAAGTCACCGGCATCGAGAGCTTCCGCATCGGCACAATCGGGCACGTTTTCCCAGACGATATCCGCCGCCTGATCGAAGCCGTTGCCGCGCTCTCGCTGGCAAGTGACGATGCTTCGGCCAAGACACTCTGACGTTGCGCAGGGTCCTCCAGAATCGGGATTCGGCGGTTTTTCTCGATTTCTGGTCGAGACGCTATCCATGATCTCTGTCTCTTATGCTTGTAAATCGAGAAAGGGAGCGCTTCCCGAACATACGGTAACATCCGAAATGTTCTGAATGGCCACCCGAGTAGAGAACCGCTCAACATTCAGATCTTCAGATCTCGTAGCGCCATCACGCCTCCCCACTCACCTCCACCCATCGTTCGTGCTCCCGATTCTCGCTTCTCACCAAAGCTCGACCGCTCCCGCTCGAAGAATCCATCCACAAACGCCCGACTCCCTAACACTCCTCCTTCAGTAAAGTAGCGTACCCGACACCGCAGCACCTGCCACATTGGCAACCTTCCACCATTCTTCAGCTCCGCCTCGATCTGCGCGCGACTGAAGCCCCCCTTTGCTTTCGCCGTCCCTCCCCAAGCCGTCTCCCCACCTGGGATTTCCTCACCGCGACCAAACAACAACATCCGGTGCTCCCGCGCCACCGCCGAAGTCCACTTCGCCCGCCCCCACGCACGCGCAAGCCCGCGACGCGACACCACGTCGCCACCCATCGCCGCAGCATAGCTGCACCAGCGGTAATCCTCCGGATTCTCGCACAATCCAGCACGCACCGGATTCAGATCAATGTAGGCCGCGCAAAAACGTACCGCCTCCCCGTCCTCCAGCAACACGCTGCGAAACCGTTCCTCCCAAAGCGTTCCTTTACGTCCGTGCCACTTGTTGAACCACACCGAGAACTTAAACTTCAACTCCTTCACAAACGCCGACAAATCGAACAACCGCTCCTTCACCGCCATGGCAGCCTTGTGCACCGCAGGTGCATTGCCATCGCCCTGCCACATCCGAATCTGACCCAGCACCTGCCGCGTGTATTTCTCCGAATTCAACAACTCCAATCGCTCAATAAAATCCTCATCCGACCACCCCGCAGTCGCCGCCTCTTTATTCGGCACCTCAATCAACAAATGAAAATGGTTGCTCATAAAACACCACGCCACCACCTCAACCCCCGCAAATGCCGCCTGCTGGAACAACAATTTCCGAAAAAACTCCCGTTCCCCATCCCCCAGCACAAAGCGTCGATCCACCACCCGCGAAACGACGTGGTAAAAACTGGAAATAGGAGAGTCTCCGAGTGGGCGCATTCTCATGAATAGCAATTTAGCATGATTTGCTCTCCCGTAAAGTGTCGGACACTTTATTTCTTTTTATTTCTTTCGGCGGCTGAATGACGTAATGCACCTAGCGGCGCATCTGCTTCACGAACTCTGAGATGTCGTCCACGTCGTCCGCATACCACAGCGCCAGCGGCACCTTTCGAGCATCGCCGCCCACATCGGGGTAATCATTTCCCAGTTCCTTCTTCGCCGCCGTCTCGTAGTTGTCGGAGAGGTAACGCAGGAAGCGGAAGTACAAGCATGTAGTCCTGGAATGCGTTTGCCCCGACAGCCATCGCCCCGCGCAGTTGGTCGGCGATGCTCCAGAGGGTGTAGCCCCGTTGCTTTTGGTTGGTGTCAGTCATGCGGGCGCGGAGGCAAAGTTTGCTGACTGCCGCAGCCGTTTGCTCAATGCTTTTGCTTCGTCGCGTATTTCTTTTGGGACATAATAAAAAATACGGTCCTCAGGAGGTGCAATCACCGCTTTGAGTCTTGGCAAGTATTCCCCGATTGCCATCGGCTTATCGTCAACCACGACTCGGATGGTGTTTACAGCCGACTGGGCTTCCGGGTCCTTCTCTTCACGGTAGGGCTGACGGTATTTCCCTTTGATACGATCCGCCAAGCAATACATCTCGGGAACTTCATAGCCTCTGTTCACCAGCAGCTTGTGAAACTCTGGTTCCCAATCTCCCAGATCATCTTGCTTGAGGGGATTAGGCGGTGGAGGCGGCTCGACCATCGCAAAACCGTCGCGATTGAGAAACCGTCTCGCGCAATCGGCTAGTGACTTGTCAGAATGTGTAGTCCACCGCTGAATCTGTTCCAAAACGGTGAACTCCTCAACTTTCAGGTAATCTTCAATCGGAAGTTTGCCGGGCTTGGGAGTCTCGACTTGCCAAAATCTTTCCAAGACAGGATTCGGGTCGATGTTCACTCCATCCCGCCTGAGCTTGTCGGCCCGCTTCCACATCGCCTGCAGCAACTGCTCAAAACCTCGTGTGGTTTTATGCAGATAGACATTCTGATACATGTAATACCGGGCGAAGATGTATTCCTCGATTGCCATTGCAGACTTTGCAGACCAGACCAAATCTGTGTCGCCTTTGTCAAACTCGACGGTCGTCAGAAGTCGATGCCAATCGAAATGGCCATATCCCGCTCCTGTGAACAGGCTGTCTCGACGTAGATAATCCAGACGATCCACGTCCAACTGACTAGACATAAGTGCCCGCTGCCATGCCGGATGCTTTGTGTCATCGGAATTGATAAGGTCGGCAACATGGTTTGGCAGTATCCTCTCATAGAATCAGGGA
>JAGROY010000056.1 GCA_020439995.1 Verrucomicrobiia bacterium | reverse complement strand
GGACGCCCGGCGATTTGGAAACAGCGAGAAACATCTCCAGAGATTGTCGATGAGAACCTCGGCTCGCTTGAAGGAGCCAACGATCGGTTGATTCCTGATCTTGTAGGTTTCCGCATCGAGTATGGCAGGCCCTTGCCGACGGCCTGGTCGAGAACCGGCGAGGGATGGCAATCGCATCCTCTTCCTGTAGAGCGGCTGACCATCGCGGGCATTGCCCTCGACATCAATGACCGGCGAACCGCCTGTGGCTTCATCGACGTCCAGCTTGATGATCTGCCAAACAAAGTCCCGTGCGCGTGGCGGCTTGCGGACGCCACCGATCCCCAGCTGATTCTGCTGCCATTGCCGAGCGACGCCATGAACGCCGCCGCTGTCGCCATCAACAATGCAGGGACAATCGTCGGCTATTACGAAACGGGAGATCTCAAATCGCGTGCCTGCCGTTGGAAGGAAACCGAATCAGGCTTCGAATTCAAGAATCTGGAGACCTTTGGCGTCGCGCGCGGCATCAACCATTTCGGACAAATTGTCGGAGGGTCCGATATAGCGTCCTACCTCTGGCAGGGCGGCGAACGCCACAATATCGCCGAGATCAGGGGCGGGCCGGGGAATAGCAGAGCGCTCGGGATCATGTACACGGGAGAAATGATTTTGAGGAACCCAGAAGACGCCAATTTGACGATCCTCAAACCGATTACGACGATGAAATTCTAGCCAGCACTCGAAGAGGAGATTCTGTTTTTCAAACCCTTGTTGGACGCCACCGAATGCAGTCGACTCAAAGTGAACGATGTATTAGTTTGAGTATTAGTTTGGTGTTTTTTCACCGTAACTCGTTGATAATCAATATGGTGGAGGCGAGGGGAGTTGAACCCCTGTCCTGATAATCCTTCACTGAGGCTTCTACATGCATATCCAGTGTTTGCGTTAAGGAGGGCAGCTACATCTGGCAAACCTGCTTCTCCCGGTTGCCCTGTTTAGTTTCGCGGCGAAACGCGGACACCCCGCTTCGCGACTAGCCTTCTGGTAGTCGCTCCCCAACCTAGTAGGCGTCAGCCGGAGAACGTCACTGTCAATTAAGCAGCGAGTGCGTATTCGTTAGAATCTGCAATTATTGTTTTTTGACCGGCTTTTTACGAGGCCAACCGATCAACCTCGGCATGCGACCCCGGCTTCAAATCATCAGTCGAAACCAGAACGCCCCCCAAAGCACATCAGTGCATCTGAGTAAAACAACATACGTACCTGGAGATGCACGTCAACGGGAATCCATTGATCGATGTGACCGATGTTCAGGATCGAACGTTGATCCGCCGAGTCTCACTCGCTAGGCTATGCACCATGAGAACCCCCAGATTTACAGAAAACAAATTTGCACTGGCGGTGGCGGGACTACTACTCCTTGCAACGGCTCACGGTGGGGCAGCACCGACGCTAGACGAGGAGGATAACGAATTTCTGGACGATCTCCAATGGCGCACGTTTGGTTATTTTTGGGAAACGACGAATGCTGTCAACGGTTTAACCCCGGACCGGTTTCCAACGAAATCGTTCTCCAGCATCGCCGCCGTGGGCTTTGCCCTGACCGCGTATCCCATCGGTGTCGAGCACGCATGGATCACCCGCGAGCAGGCTGCGGAGAGAACTCTCACTACGCTTAATTTCTTTGCCAACGCCCCTCAAGGCGACGCCCCTGTGGGAATGAGCGGGCACAAGGGCTTCTTCTATCACTTTCTCGAGCTGGACACCGGTGTGCGGTATCGCAACAATGAGCTTTCGACGATCGATACAGCGCTACTGATGGCAGGAGTGCTCTTCGCTGCCGAGTATTTTGATTCCGACAGCCCGGTCGAAGCGAAGATCCGAACGCTCGGCAATACGCTTTATCGCAATGTGCAGTGGGACTGGATGGAGCAGGCATCAGGGCTCATCAGTCATGGCTGGAAACCTGAAGTCGGTGCGCTGCAGAATAGCTACATGGGATACAACGAGGCGATGTTGCTGTATATACTAGCACTAGGATCACCAACCCACCCGATTGAAAATCGCGCATGGCAGAACTACACGTCGACCTACACGTGGGATCACTTCTATGGCTTCGAGATGATCCAATTCGAACCGCTCTTTGGTCATCAGTATTCTCATGTGTGGATTGATTTTCGCGGCATCCACGACCCTTACACTCAAGCCAGAGGGCTCGACTACTTCGAGAACTCCGTCCGGGCTACCAGATCACAGCAGGCGTATGCGATAACCAACCCGAGGGGATGGCAGGACTATGGCGAAAATGTCTGGGGGCTCACTGCGTGCGATGGCCCGGCGAACACTACGCGATTGGTCGGTGGAGAAGATCGCGAGTTTTTCACCTATTCCGCACGGGGAGCAAGCAGCATCCGTGTACGTGATGATGGCACGATCGCCCCGACGGCTGCCGGGGGTTCCATTTCGTTTGCTCCGGACATCTGCATTCCTACATTGCGCCACATGAAAGAACACTACGGCACAGCACTCTATGGCAAATACGGATTCGTCGACTGCTTCAATCCGACATTCACCTTTGCTGATGCCAAACTTCAGCATGGCACGATCGTCGAGGGCAAGGGCTGGTTCGACACAGACTATCTGGGGATCGATCAGGGGCCCATTCTATCAATGATCGAGAACTACCGCAGCGATTTCGTCTGGAACCTGATGCGCAAGAACCTAGCCATTCGCAAGGGCCTGCAGTCGGCGGGATTTACTGGTGGCTGGCTCGATAAAGCAGCAGGCACCCGATAAAAACAGGAAGTCCATCGTATGTCCATTGCCATCTCGAACCTGCCCCGTCGCCTGTTTTATATAGGCAGAGCGAACAGCCCCTGTGTAGAATGACCGCGCTGGGCGCTCTGCGCAACCTGACCGTAACATCCCAAAACTCCAAGAATCGCCAGTACGAAACGATTATGAACCTTTTGAAACTAAAAACAACGGCTGCCACAGTTGCAGGGTTTTCTGCACTCGCAGTAGTCTCCGCTCATGCCGGGCTCAAGGAAGGCATGAAGGAAGGCACACCAGCTCTGAAGTCCATCGGAGCACTCGCCTTTGGTCCCGAAGGCATTCTCTTCGCAGCAGATCCGAAGGGCGCTGCAGTATTCGCGATCGATACCAGCGGTGAGACTGCCGCTTCCGGTGATTTCGCTAAAATCGAAAAGCTGGATGAGAAAATTGCCGCAGTGCTCGGCACCAGTAAGGATAATATCTCGATCGAAGACCTTACCGTGAACCCGGATTCTCGTGCGGTCTATGTCTCGGTTCAGAGAGGGCGCGGGCCGGATGCGAAACCCGCTCTGATCCACATTTCTGGGGGAAAGCTTGAGCTAGTTAAGATGGACAAAGTGAAGTTTTCCAGCGCCGAACTCACAAACGCCCCTGAAGACAAGGAAGTAGGTGAGGGCCGTCGCAAACAGAATCTTCGCACAAGCTCGATCACTGACATGGCCTGGATTGATGGCAAAGTGGCAGTAGCAGGACTTTCCAACGAAGAGTTCGCGTCCACTCTGCGCGTGCTGGACTTTCCTTTCGATGGCAAAGGAGCATCGTCCAGCGTGGAAATCTTCCATGGTGCCCACGGCAAACTGGAGACGCACTCACCTATTCGAACATTGCTGCCACTGGAAATCGCGGGCGAGCCTAACATTGTGGCTTCTTACACCTGCACACCGCTGGTAACCATACCAGTGAAGCAGATTCAGCCAAAGGCGCACATCAAAGGGAATACCGTCGCTGAGCTTGGCAATCGCAATCAGCCGCTCGACATGATCGAATACGAAAAGGACGGAAAGCAGTTCATTCTGATGGCGAACAGCGCCCGCGGCATCATGAAGATTGGCACCGATGGAATGGAAAACGCGAAATCGATCAGCGAGCGTGTCGAAGGGACTGCTGGCGTCGGCTACGATACGATTGAAGAATGGAAAGGGGTAACCCAGCTGGCAAAGTTGAATGCTACCCAGGCTGTGGTCATCCAGTCGGACGACGCTGGACAACACCTGGCACCAGTAGCCTTACCTTAGGTTTTATCTTCCAGTTCCTGATGTCAGGATTTTACCATCTTTGCCAGCCCGTCCGCGCAATCTATGCCGGCGGGCTGGCACTTTTTCTCATACTGCTGACCACCCTGGCAGGAGTCGCGGAGCCGGAGTTGAAATTTCTCGAAGCCGAAGGTGTCGTGATCGCGACGGGGCTGTCCGAAAAGGACATGGCTGGCACGAATTCAGAGGTTTTGACGCTGCACGTTCTGACCGAGGCCAACTCGATCGCCAAGGATTCACCTCCGGTGGCTGGCAACTATCAACGAACTGGCGACGGACTGCGCTTCAAGCCACTATTTGGATTCGAGGCCGGAATCCGGTATCGCGCGGAACTGATCCTCGACAACCAGACGATTGCACCTCTGGACTTTGGAATCGCACAACGGGAACGGGAGCCATCTACAATTGTCACTAACATTTACCCAAGTGGCGATGTATTGCCCGAAAACCAACTAAGATTCTACCTCTACTTTTCGGCACCCATGAGTCTGAAATTTGCGGCGAAGCACGTGAAGCTCTTCACCAGGGATGGTTCCCAGGCCGTCCGACCATTTCTTGAGCTGGATGAGGAGCTGTGGTCTCCAGACGGCAAGCGGCTGACTCTCTTTTTCGATCCCGGACGAGTCAAACGCGGCCTCAAGCCACACGAAGATGACGGACCGGTGCTGATAGCTGGGCAGACTTACACACTGGTGGTAGAATCGGGCTTCGAGGACGCGGACGGCTTGCCGCTGGCTAGTGAATTCCGAAAGACGTTCCGTGCTGCACCGGTCGATTACTCGCAGCCGGATCCTTCACGATGGAAGATCACCGCGCCGGACGAAGGCACGAATTCCACCGTTCGTGTTGAATTTGAAGCGCCCCTGGATCACGGCATGCTTCAACGCATGATTGAGGTGATCGGCCCTGATGGAACCACCATCCCCGGCGCTATCGAAGTGCACGACAACGAGACAGCCTGGAACTTCAAGCCGGCACAACCGTGGCAGAAGGGCCAGTTCAAATTGCGCATCGACAGGCTGCTGGAAGACAGTTGCGGCAACAGTATCGAGCGTCACTTTGAAATCGCGCGGGCTGAGCGCACACTTCCCTTTCCTGAACAACGGTTCACCGAACGTGAGTTTGAAGTCGGAAAAGCCTCGCCCGCAGCCGCCGTGCAGAACTGGGGAGAATGGCGGGGTCCAAATCGCAATGGCATTTCTGACGAGACCAACCTTCCCGTCGCATGGAGCCCGGGCGAACTGCTCGTCTGGCAGGTCGAAACTGCAGGACCAGGGGCATCGACGCCCATCATCTGGAACGACCGCGTGTTCATCACCGCACAATCAGGACGCGATGCAAAAGTAAGCAGGCCAGGAGTGGTTCTATCCCGCGCAGACGATGAGCTTGAGTTCCACGTGCAGTGCTTCGGTCGCTCGGACGGAAAGCTTCTCTGGGAACACAACATTAAACCGCAAGGCACACTGACACCCACGCACTCGCTGCACAACCAGTGCACTCCCAGCTGCGTGACCGATGGCAAACGGGTCATCGCCTGGTTCGCCACTGGTCAGTTGTTTTGTTATGATATGAATGGTGCCGAGCTGTGGTCCCGCAATCTTTCCACCGACTATGGCGAATTCGAGATGCTCTGGGCGCACGCCAGCTCCCCCACCCTTTTCGAAGGCCATGTCTACGTCCTCTGCGATCACGACCCACAGGCGAACCTGATTGCCTTGCGTGCGGACGATGGCAAAGAAGTCTGGAAGGCATCCCGCGGAAAAGGACTACGCTCTTACAGTACACCATTGATCCACCAGCAAGACGGTCACCCGCCACAAATCATCGTCAATTCCAATCCTGGTATCGGCAGCTATGACGCCCTCAGCGGACGACATCTGTGGACGTACGAAGAATTCTGCAAAGTGCCAGTGCCGGTACCCAGCATCATCGACGGCACGCTCATCGCCAGTCGCGGCTATACCAATGGCCCGCTGATGGCACTGCCACTTCCAGCGTTGAATCAGGATTCTGAATTAGTCCGACTTACCGAGAGAGATACCTCCTGGCGAATGCCATCGCGCGCTCCCTATGTCTCATCACCACTGGTTTACAATGGCAGAGTCTACCTTTCCTCCGAAGACGGCCAGGTGAGATGCCTCGATCAATCCACGGGCGAAATGCTCTGGAGCCGGAAACTTGGAAAGACGTTCTGGGCGTCCCCGGTTGGAGGCGATGGCAAGGTATACCTGCTGGACGAGGCAGGTGAAATGATCGTCCTCGCAGATGTCCCGGAGTTGTCCATTCTGGCGCGGAACAGCGTTCCAGCTCCCGAAGGCGAACGCATGCTGGGATCGCCATCCATTTCCCACGGGTGCCTATTCTATCGATCCGAATCGCGGCTGTTCTGCGTGGGCACAAGGACAGCAGACTAAGTAAGTAAAGGCGCATCAACCGCCTTTGGAACGGCCACCCATCCGGATCTCCGATCCTTCGAAGTAAATCCGTATGCGATACGTCGTGTTCGGACGGTATTCGATTTCACCGGTTTCGAGATTCACCCGCTCAGGAATGCGCGTCAATTGCTTGTCGACGACCGCGTCATAGCCGCGATCAGAAAAGATATCGATCAGCATGGTCAGGGCGAGCGGGTCTGACAGCACGGGATCCTCATTGTTGATCACAGCCCGTCCGGAAATCGCATGGCGCTTGATGATCGGGATGAACTTTGTGTTGATCAGCTCCGCCACGCTGGCGAACAGCTCACGATTCTCCCTCGCATATCCATCGAGCCTCCGCACCAGCTCCTGCCGTGCGTGGACAACGATTTCATCAGCGAGGGGGATCCCCCTGACGATCTCAAAAGTACCTGGCTCCAGCTCGAGCGAGCTCTGATACTGGAGTTCGTTGACGATGTTTTGCTCGACCTCTTCGACCCCGCCCTGCGCATTGATGAGATGGTAAAAGAACACTTCACGAAGCGACTGTAGAGCATCCCAAGTGCTCTCCTTAAAGACTCTGTAGCGATGCTTCGCGGCCTCGACATCCAGATCAGTGGATCGCAACTCCTTTAACTCCCCCACCCCGCTTGCCGTTACCTCTTCATTGTATTTTGCTATCTGTCGGCCACGGTAGAGCTGGCGCTCCACACTCGTCTTCTCATCGACGAACAGCACCATGACATGGATGGTCGGCTGCCGAAAGAATGCTGCCAGTTCTGTATCTGCATACTTTCGATGAAGGTAGCCTATCTTTTCGACCAGCAGCTTCATGCACTCCACTTGTACCTTCGACCGTGGAAATCCATCCAGCACCGCTCCGTCGCGAAATTCCTCTCCCAGCATTTTCCGCAACAGAATCCCCATGACCTCACGATCGCCCACCAGCATGCCATTGTCTTTCAACGCCTTTGCTTCCGGGCTATCGAGCAATTCGCTCACAACAATCGGAGGGCACGTGAAGCCCCGCGCTTTCATAATGAACGTCGTATTCGTTCCCTTACCCGCGCCCGGCGCCCCCCCTAGAAGGATGATCTCTTTCGGAAACCGCAGGTTCTCCAGGCCAAACTCCGCCTGCAGATCTTTCCAGACAGCACTGAAAATAACCTGAGCATCTTTGATTTCGACCTCAGCCAGACGGGCTCCGTCGACCGGCAACGAGTGGGAATCGTTCATGGAATGCCCTCAGTCCGTTTTGCGGTTCCCGCAACGGAATTCTCTCAGCTGCGGCTGTTTTGAGGGAATCACTCGGCGGGAAATCCTCCCTCGCCCGCTTTTTTCCTCTCCCGGGCTTCTTCGAAAAATGCCTTGATCAGCATCCGGCACTCGGGTTCGAGGACGCTGTGAGTGATCTCACTGCTGTGGTTGAGAGTTGGCTGCTGGAGCAAATTGATGAAACCACCGGCCGCGCCTCCTTTTGCATCGCTACAGCCGAAGATCACTCTGCGGATTCGGCAATGTACGATCGCGCCAGCGCACATCGGACAGGGTTCTTTGGTCACATAAAGATCGCAATCAGTGAGCCGCCAGTCGCCGATGGCACTCTCCGCCTGGGTCAGGGCCAGCATTTCGGCGTGGGCGGTAGCATCTTTCAAGGTTTCGACCTGATTGTGCGCGCGGGCGATGATCCTGCCTTCACTGACAATCACCGCGCCCACAGGCACTTCTTTCGCCATGTATGCCTTCTGCGCCTGGCGCAACGCCTGGCCCATGAAAAAAGTGTCGCTGCCGAATTCCACACTGTTGTCGTCCACAGCCTCCGAGTAGTACTCAGTAGCGTGACGAGGCACCGGTTGATCTGGACTGGCTGATTCGTTGGGCAAAATCATCGTGCACCCATTAGTTTTTGCACATCGGCTGAGCGTCAATCATATTCGTGCCAATGAATACTGATCTGCCGCTTATCGTGGCCCCCTCACTGCTGGCTGCCGACTGGAGCCAACTGGAAAAGGAATGTTCCCGCGCGATCCGCAGCGGCGCTGACTGGCTGCACCTCGACATCATGGACGGCCACTTTGTCGACAACATTTCCTTTGGTCCGCAGTTCGTGCAGACGGTTCATGAGACCAATGACATTTTTCTCGATGTGCATCTCATGATTGAAAGGCCGGATCACTACGTCCCGCGATTCCTCGCAGCGGGCGCGCACAACATCACAGTGCACGTGGAGGCGGAGGCCAGGCACGATGTCGCAGCCACGCTCGGTGCGATTCGGGCTGGAGGATGCAAAGCAGGGCTCGCCCTCAATCCGGCGACTCCATTCGCGGCCGTAGAAGCGTTTCTAGACAGTATCGATTTGCTGCTGGTGATGACAGTCGTCCCAGGCTTCGGCGGTCAGGCATTCATGACGGAAACCATGTCAAAAATCGACGCCGCCGTGCAGTATCGCGAACGTAGGAACCTCAGGTTTCACATTGAGGTCGATGGCGGCATCGCCGCAGACACTGTTGGAACGGCGGTGTCTCACGGCGCGAATGTTCTTGTCGCTGGAACCTCGCTCTTCAAAGCCCCTGACATGACGGTTGCAATCCAGCAGTTCCGAGATACACGAAGCTAAGCCCTGTGTAGCAGTACCTCGGACTCCACCGACGGATGCCATTCCCGCCTGCCGCCTTCGATTCGTCAGCATCGTGTCGATTTCTTTTTCGGGGCGACGGTTTTGCCTCGACGGCTTTTGATGATGTAGCTTTCCGCATCTGGCACCTTGCAGGCAGTAGGCCCCATATCCACATGCACCGGGCTGACTTTTCTCGCTGTTTCCACGGCTGCGTTCCCGAGCTCTCGCACATAGGTTCCGCAAGCAATGACGTAACCGTTCATTGCGTACCTCACACGATTGTCTGCTGATGCAATCGTTTCCGAACAACGATTTAGCAAAGAAGCCAGTTGCGCCAACGGAAGATGCTCATCCGGAACAGTGCTCGCTACGGCTGCCAAAGTCGTCCAGCCGGCCGTTGCCACGAGTTCCATTTTAGAATCAATCCACTTCGTAGCGATGCCCACTGCTTTGTGATGCTCCGCCGCCACTCCAGGAATAGTGAAACCAGCAATCATCGGTGCGGTGGCCCCTTTGGCCCACTGATCGAGCTGCTTTACCGTCATTTTCCTTCCATCAGCAACGAGTCCGGCGAGATACATTGCGTCAAAATTCCCCGTCGCATAGAGTTCAAGCGCCACTTCGTGCCGCCCCTTAAGCTTTCGTTGCAATAGCTTCAGATCACCGATCCGGACACCAAACAACGGTTCAACCGCTCCGTGGCGGATGTAAGTCCGCTTGGTAGTTTCGTTTCCTCTGGCAGCGAGTTCCCCCATGACTTCATTCAGATTCACAGCAACAATTGTAAAGATACCGACGGGTGAAGTCGACAACTTCTCAGCCTGTCGCAATCCGCTCAAATTGTTATGGTAATTATCGAGTTAGGGTGTCGTATTTAGATAGTTTAGGCTTTACCACCTGGATGATCATCTCTACACCCTTCTTACCGCATGAAATCGATTCTAACTGCACCTTTCTTCGCTCTCTTGACCTGCTCGCTGGCAAAGGGAGCCACTTCGCTCCTGCTCTCAGAGGCTGTTACCACCCCTACGAGCGACGAGTTCTTCGAGATCTATAACCCAACAAATGCTACTATCAATCTCGATAATTACTACGTTTCCGATGACGAAGATTATGCGCTGCTTGCAGGTGCATCGGGAGCTGGCCCGGCCCCTTCAATCGGTTTGAGTGATTTCGTGGTGCAATTCCCAGCCGGCTCGTCGATTCTCCCCGGAGGTGTGCAGGTTGTTGCCTTCGATGGAGCAAGTTTTTCGACAACGTTTGCCCAGGCCCCTGACTATGAGATTTTTGGCACAGATGTTACGGTAACAGACATGATCAGTACGAACGTGGGCGCCTCCGCAGGTTTTACCAACAGTGGGGAGAGTTTGGTGCTTTTTTATTGGGACGGAAATTCTGATTTGGTCGCCGACATCGATATGGTCAATTTGGGGACACCGAGTGCATCCAATGATATTGGCAACAAGTCCGGTTTGAGTGTCGATGGGCCCGACGCTGGGACTGATTCCTCTACTTACGCAAACGATGCTCAAACCATGCCTCTGCAAAGTTCAGATCCGGGGTTCGGGTTCTCTACAAAACGGATTCGACTTGAGGATGGATTCCAGGTTTCTTCTGGAGGGAACGGTCTGTTTGGAGACGATGAGACCACTGAAAACATCGCGCTCACATGGGATTCCTCGTTCACCGCACCAACGCCAGGTTCGGTTGCGTTGGTTCCCGAGCCGTCAGTATCGGGACTTGCAATGGTAGGCCTGATGTCTTTGGTAGCGCGCCGCAGACGGTAGTTCGTTGGGCAGTAACCGCTTGTCATCTAAAGAATCGCCCCCGGCCGATACTCTTTTGCGTCTGGATATTGCGCTGTAACCGAAGCGATCCGCTCAAAGATCAACACGGTCTGCGAGTCCGCAGCTCCAGTGTTCTTCGCCCCATTCTCCAGCACCGCATTCAACTGCCCCCGGGAAATTCCCAGCCGTTCATCGGCAGCGAGGCGATCGACAAAGTCGTTGGTCGTCGTCGATCCATCCCGCAATGCACGCACGGCAGCGATGGCGTGTTCTTTGACCACCTCGTGAGCAGTCTCACGACCGACACCGCTTTTGACGGCCTCCATGAGGAATGTCGTCGACAACAGGAACGGCAGGTAGTGCGCATTCTCGCGGCCAACGACGTGCGGGAATACTTCCATCTGCACTAACACTGTCAGAAACGTCTCGAGCAGGCCATCAATGGCGAAGAAGCTGTCCGGCAACACCACCCTGCGCACCACAGAGCAGGAAACATCACCTTCGTTCCATTGGTCACCAGCCAGTCCGGAGGCCATAGTCACGTACCCTTTGAGCAAAGTGTGAAAGCCGTTGACCCGCTCGCAAGAGCGCGAGTTCATCTTGTGCGGCATGGCCGATGATCCAGTCTGGCCTTTAGCGAAGCCTTCGCTTGCGGTTTCGTGTCCTGCCATCAGGCGCAGGGTGCGGCAGAAACTGCCCGGGCCACTGGCTAAATCACACAGCGCACTGACCACTCTGAAGTCCTGGCTGCGAGGATACACCTGGCCGCAGGCTTCAAACCGGCGCGGAATGCCCAGGTGCTCGACCACCGAATTTTCGACCGCGCGAACCGTCTCCGTGTTGCCATCGAACAAGCTCAGCTGATCAAGCTGCGTGCCCACTGCGCCTTTCAGTCCCCGCACGGCATAGCGGGAGATCACACCTTCGAGGGCGTCAAAGGAATCCAGCGTCTCTTCGGCGAACATGGCAATCCGCCGTCCCAGCGTACTCAATTGCGCAGCGACATTGTGCGTGCGGGCGGTGATCCCGATCGCCTCATTCTCCGCTGCCCGCTGACCGAGCAAGTGTAACACGGCAGCGGCTTTTTTCCGAATCACCAGAAGGCTGCGGTAAACTTGAAGCTGCTCGACATTCTCCGTCAGGTCACGACTGGTCATTCCCTTGTGAATGTGTTCGTGTCCAGCCAGCTCGCAGAATTCTTCGATCCTCGCCTTCACGTCATGTCGCGTTGCACGTTCGCGCTCCATGATTGCAGTGATATTCACCGTGTCCTTCACCTTTTCGTAAGCAGCGATTGCTTCCTCCGGGATCTCCAGTCCGGCGCTGCGCTGCGCGCGCATCACGGCGATCCAGAATTCCCGCTCCAGCACAATTTTCCCCTCTGCAGACCAGATATTCTGGATCTCAGGGGTAGCATAACGTTCGGCGAGGACATTTGGAATCGACATGTCGCCAGTAGAGCGCACGAAGCCCGGAGGTCAAGCACTCGCATACGGGAACGGGGGCGAGAACGGGAATCAATCTTCTTTCATCCTCACCTTTTCGAGAAAGTTCGCAGCAGCAGATGAACTTCCTTCAAAAGTCTCTGGATCCCTCACCATCGCGGGACAATCTATCCCATTTCAAAGGTGCCCACACTGAGAATCAATCGCATGATTGGCTCAAAAAACGAAGCCAACGCCGCGACCAGATCTGCAACTGCGGCGAACTCCGCTTATGTGGAGCTACACATAAACGGCTTTCTAAAATTGATTCCACCTTTGGTGCGTAAGGCTAGGCGGCACCGCGATCACGCCAGTGCGCCGCGAATTCTAGCGACGAGAGGATTTTCTGTATCGCCTGAACCACGAAGATTAAACACGCTTGCCGCGAGATAACGGTCGCGCAGTGACGGTGCGAGTTGCGCATAGTCTTCCATGATTGCAGCGGTGTATTTGTAGTCGTGGGAGTTGTTGCCTTTGAGAAAAAGAAACCGGCGGGCCGTATCGATGACTTCGCGCGCACGGGCCGGGTCATCCTTGCAATACGCGAACACCTTGGCAGCGGCAGCTGGCTTGTCGGCTGAAATGGTGGCAAATATCTCCTCAAGTGCGGAGTCACCCTCGATCGCCCCCGGCTGCATCTGGTCGATAAAGCGTTTCTTACTAGCAATCTTTTCAGGTTCCCGCCGGAAGAGCGTCATGAAAGCAGCATTCTGCAAAACCAGAAACTTCCGCAATGGATCATTGTTCACCCTCCGGTATGCGTAGTACATCGCATTGGCAGAGGTGATGGCGTGCAGAGAAAGAATGTCCGATCTGCGCATCATCAATTCTCCCGCAAACCCTAACAGAACATCCCACAACGCCTGCGGGTGGACGCGATGCCGCAGCAGTTCCGCAGCGGCCGCACTAGCGTCGACCGCAGTACCGTCCCTAAGCACCGGGAGCAACGATGCAGCCCTGCCGGGATCTGGATCACCCGCGAGCCAGTCGTCCGGAATCGTCTTCGCCAGTTCCCGATTCTGCCTGCCGGGCCGATCCGCCTCCGCATCGCGTCTGGCCGGATTGTCGCCCTCGTGCGCGAGCAGCGCGTAGGCCAGCGATCGCAATACAGGCTCCGCGTGTTGCCATCCGATGCTTTCAATCGTTCGGAAACTGTTCGCCACATAGATCGCCTTGTGACCGATATCCCGAAAATCACGCGAGCCATACTCCGCAAAAAGCTCAAAAAGCTCATCGACTGATACATTGCGCGCCAGACCAGCCACCGCGGCATCCGCCCCCGCCTCGTCCCAGTTGTCCATCGCCACGCGGAAAGCTCTCACCGCAGTGTGCCCGGCGGGGACATCACTTTCAACCACCGGCCCCATCGACCAGTCACCCTGCACCACGTCCTGCTGCTGGGAACTTTTGAAATTATCCAGTGCCCAGAAGATCGGCAGCCAGCGCTCACTGTCGGGCGAGGCAACGCTCGCCAGATGCGCCGAATTGATCACCAGCACCGCGTGAAATTTGAACCCGACCGGGCGAGGCTGAATATTGCGCACGCCTGCCAATTGCAATCCGGCAAGGATCTCCTGATAGCTCAACTTGCCTGCCTTCACCTGGTGACCGATCTCCTCCATCAAACGATCGCGCGGGGTATCTTCAATAAGGCGCACAATCGGTTCGATCTCCGGCCGCAATACGACGAGGTGCGGAGCAGCACTAGCTTCCTGGGCTGAAACTTTCCCCAGAGTGGGCAGGAATAAAAGATCGTTCAGTCCAAGTGAGGCCGCAGCCACTGAACCACGAGTGAGAAAACGCCGACGGGAGAGATCGTTTGAGTGCATTAGTCCACTATCCTCCGAACGGATGCACTCTGTCGAGCCTCATCGACTCGACGGTGCCCGAACTCTTGATGCATAGAACTTGCATTAGCATTGTTTCTGCCGTAAACCTGTTTAAACCCGTATTTCCCCGCAAAAGATGAGATTACAGCCAATCAAAATTCCAGCATCAAAGAGTGCCGCCGTGACATTGGCCGCACTTTTGGTAGCCTCGCTCGCCAGCTGCGACTCCCGAACGAACCCGTCAGAAGAAAGCGCTGCAGACGGCAAAGTGAAGGTGTTTGTCAGTGTCCTGCCGCAGCAGGCCGTCGTCGAGCGTATCGGCGGGCAGCATGTGAAGGTCGATACAATGGTCGAGACAGGGGGAGATCCCCATGGATTCAGTGCCACGGCTAGGCAAATGGTTGCGCTGGGGCGGGCAGACCTGTACCTCACGATCGGTATGCCATTCGAGGAGCAATACCTGCCGAAGATCCAGGAAACCCGGCCAGATCTCATCGTCGAATCCATGCTCACAGGGATCGAGTTAATGGATGCGGACCCGCACCACCATCATGATCACGCGGAACACACCAACGGTGATCATGACCACGACCATGATCACGAAAGTGAGGGCGAAAAGGATACGCATACCTGGCTGTCCCCAGCGTTGTTAAAAGTGATGGCATGGAATACGCGTGATGCCCTGACCGAAGCAGACCCGGACAATGCAGAATTTTACGCCGCCAATGTCACGGCATTCGAAACGGAACTGGACGAAGTGGACGCCCGCATTCGCACCCAGTTGACTCCGTTTCAGGGCAAGGCATTCTACGTGTTCCATCCCGCATTTGCCTATTTCGCGGAAGCCTACGGCCTCGAACAGAAAGCTGTGGAAATTGGTGGGCAAAAGCCATCGCCACAGGAACTAGCGGCTCTAATCAAGGAGATGAAGGAGGCCGGAGCCAAAGTAATCTTCACCCAGCCGCAATTCGACGACAAGCCAGCCAAAGCCATCGCCAGTCAGATCGGGGCATCCGTGACATCGATCGATCCGCTCGACAGCGATGTGATCGCGAACCTCGATCGTATCGCAACAGCCCTCGCCTCGGGGTTGAGTCAGTGAGCCCCGCCAGTCCATGATTGCCTCCGCCCCCCCTGCTACCGCCACCACCCCTGACACAGACACCATTCTGAGGCTGTCGGGCGTGAGCTTTGCCTACGACAATGTTCCCGTGTTGCGTGACGTGAGTTTTTCAATTCATGCTCGGGAATCCGTGTGCATCGTCGGCCCAAATGGCGGGGGAAAGAGCACCTTGCTGAAGCTCATTCTAGGCCTGCTGAAGCCTGATTCCGGCGAGATCGAACTGTTTGGCTGCCGACCAAAAGCGGGGCGCAACCGCATCGGATATATGCCGCAAATGGTGCACTTCGACCCGATGTTTCCCATTTCCGTGCGCGATGTCGTGCTCATGGGAAAGCTCGACTGCATCTCCACTGGCTGGTTTTCCGGCAACCATAAGAAGCTCGCCATGGAAGCACTCGCAGAGCTGGACATGGCCGACTATGCCGACCGCCGATTCTCGAACTTGTCAGGCGGACAACGCCAACGAGTGCTGATCGCCCGGGCGCTGGTCTGTGACCCGGATCTTTTGTTGCTCGACGAACCAACGGCCAATGTAGACCAGGCGGTGGAAGAAGATTTTTACGCCACACTGGAGAAGCTCAATGACCGCATGGCGATCATGTTAGTGTCGCACGATCTGGGGTTCGTGTCGCGCTTTGTCAAAAGCGTCATCTGTGTCAATCGAACGGTGCACGTGCACCCCACCGCCGATCTCACCGGCCGCGACATCCGCGAAGTTTATGGCGAAGATATGGCAGCCATTCGCCACGACCACCGCTGCTCATCAGAAGGGCACGACCACTGATCAGAATGGGTGACTTCTTCCAATTGTTGAGCGACCCGCACGGCGGCATCTTCCTCAGACAGGCGCTGGTGGTAGCGCTCGCCGCCAGTGTCGCATTCGGAATCATGGGCACTTACGTTGTCGCCAAACGCATCAGCTCACTGGCAGGAGCCATCGCTCACAGTGCACTTGGAGGTATCGGCGCGGCTCACTACGTGCAGGAAAGAATGAGCATCACCTGGATCGAGCCCTTGCACGGTGCACTGATCGCAGCCCTGTTCTCAGCGTTTCTGATCGGCTTCGTAACCTTGTACGCCCGCGAGCGCGAAGACACGATCATCTCCGCCATCTGGGTCACCGGCATGTCGATGGGGCTCATCCTGCTGAAACTTTCTGGAGCAAAGAGTGTCGACATGATGAGCTACATCCTTGGCGACATCCTGCTGGTCTCGCCCAGCGACCTCTGGTTGCTCCTGGCGCTAGATGCCGTCGTCGTTGCCCTTGCACTGATCTTTTATTCCAAATTCGTCGCCATCTGCTTCGATCAGGAATTCGCAGAACTCCGTGGAGTGCGGGTGCGCGTCTACTATTTTCTAATGCTGGCCCTGGTCGCCATCAGCATCATCCTGCTCATGAACCTCGTGGGCATCGTTCTCGTGATCGCCCTGCTGGTATTGCCAGCTGCCTTCGCCGCCCGCTTTGCCAACCGCCTGCACACCATGATGACACTTTCCATCCTCGCCTGCATGGCCTTCGTCACCGTAGGTATGGGCGTCAGTGTGCCCTACGATATCCCGGCTGGTGCCTGCATCGCCGCCGTCGCTGCCGCAGCCTACTTCATCGTTCTTGTCGGTCACAGTCTGAAGCGCAGAATTTCACGCCCACATGTTTCGCCGAAACTCTGAGCGGCCTACTTTCGCTGCCGCACCCGGATCATCGCCGTCGTGCCATCGGTAATCTTCGCGACCTCAAAAAGATCGATGGCGGCAAACAAGTCGCTGAGCTTGGCGAAGCCGTAGGTGCGGTGATCGAACGGCCCTTGATTCGACAGATGCGTGCCCACTGGGCCGAGTAAGGCCCAGCCCTCCTCATCCTCGGCAGCCTTCACCGCACTGCGCAGGGCGTTCATGAGCTTCGTGTTGCCCTTCAATTGCTTGGCCGAGACGTTCCGATCATTCCTGGGACTCTTTGCCATCTCCGATTCTTCGAGGTAGAGGAACTTCGTACATCCGTTGATAAAAGGCTCCGGCGTCGTCTTTCCGCCGAACCCAATCACCTGCTTTCCATCCGCCCGCAAACGCAGCACCAAGGGCGTGAAATCGCAGTCGGACGACACTAGGCAGAAGGTGTCGACGTTCTTCGTGTAGAGGATATCCATCGCGTCGATCAGGAGCCCCATGTCTGTCGCGTTCTTGCCCTTCACCAGATCGAAGTGCTGCACGGGTTGGATCGCATGCTCGTGGAGTATTCTCTCCCAACCAGACAGCGCCGGTTTCTTCCAGTTCCCGTAGGCCTTCCGGATATTGACCACTCCATGACTCGCCAGCTCGCTCATGATGAATTCGATCTTCGCCGCCGGCGCATTGTCGGCGTCGATGAGCAGAGCAATGCTTTCGCGGGGTGTTGCGACCATATCTTCCATTTTTACCGCCGATCTTGCCGTCGCGCCCGAGAATGGTCGAGCCCCTTTTTCTCAGCACTGAGGGTTCCCGAGAAGCAGTGTTTCAACCCTCGTTGCCCTCCCGTGACCTTTACCTGTGTCGCCAGCGCAGCAGATCCGATCACCCACGAATTGTGGCCTGAAGGGGTGCTTGAAAAGTCACGAAAATGCGTTTGGGAGCGCGCAGCACGAGCACCGATGAGGCTTGAAATTGTGCCACGGCCCGGCCACCGTGCGCCGATGACACATTCCTCCGCGCAATCTGATGCCCCGACCAAGACGAACTTGCTCCAGCCCGGCAAGACGATCGGGATCGTGGGTGGTGGTCAGTTGGGACGGATGCTCACCAGGGAAGTTCGGCGAATGGGCTACCGGGCGGTGATCTTTACCGACGAGTATCCGCCGTCGCCCGCCGGGCAACTGGCCGACAGAGAAATCAACGCGCCTTACTACGATCCGGAAGCCACTGCAGAATTTGTCCGCGAAATCGATGTGGCCACGCTGGAGTTTGAGAACATTCCCGCCGAGTTCCTGACCGCAGTAGCGCAGCGAGTCCCCGTCTACCCAAGCCAGCACGCACTCACCATCTGCCAAAACCGGGAAAAAGAAAAAAACTTCCTCCGCAACCATAGCATCCCGCACGCTGACTTCCGCGTCGTCGATTCTGGAGTGTCGTTGGGAACGGCCGTGGATGAACTTGGCCTGCCATGCATCCTCAAGACCGCAGCCTTTGGCTATGACGGAAAGGGCCAGCGCAAGATCACACAAGCAGAGGACTGGGATACAGTGTGGCGGGAGTTTGGCGCCAGTCGGGGAGTGGTCGAGCAGTGGATCGACTACCAGTGCGAAGTATCCGTCGTCTGCGCGCGATCCATTGCGGGCGACATCTCCCATTTTCCTCTCGCTGAAAACATTCATGTCAACCAGATCCTCGACACCACTATCGTTCCGGCACGATGCACGGATGGAGAACTCGAGAAAAAAGCCCAGGCCCTGGCAACCGAGATCGCCGTGGCGCTCGATTTTGTCGGCACCTTTTGCGTGGAATTGTTTATCGCCCAGGATGGAACATTGTTGGTCAACGAGATGGCACCACGGCCGCACAACTCTGGACACTTCACCATTGATGCCTGCCGCACGAATCAGTTTGAACAACAACTGCGCGCTGTGGCTGGCCTGCCATTGGGCGATCCCGCCCTGCAATCGGGCGTGGTGATGAAGAACTTGCTCGGCGACCTCTGGCTGTCACCAACGGAAGCTCCCGACTGGTCATCTGTCCTCGCCGAACCGAACACCAAGCTGCATCTCTACGGCAAAAGAGTCGGTCGACCAGGGCGCAAGATGGGACACTTTTGCGTGCTGGGAGAACCCGAAACTGCCCTCAAAACGGCCGATCGCCTGTTTACAGAGCTCCTCGCCCAACGAAGATCTTAGAAAAACGGCCAAAAAACCTCCAATAACGGGCTTTTTTACTTAATTTTCACTTCCCCTTGGCTTGCTTTTTGCGACAATAGCCTGACAAGCAGATACTCTCAACTCACGCCCTAAACAACAGATCTATGAACTTTAGAAAAGCTGCCCTTCTGGCATCGGTTTCCACCTGGCTCCTTCTCCCCGCTGCACACGCAGGCCTGGTATTCTCAGACAACCTTTCATCCAGCGCAAACTGGACAGTACTGGGCGATGCTGACACGGACGCAACCTTCGGCTACGACTACAGTGCCGACGGAATTCCAGCTGCGCCAAACGGAGCAGACACCATCGGCCTGAAGCTACAGGCGAACATCACCAGCGGCACAGTTGCTACCGTGGCCGCGGTCCGCTCGACCGGCATCAGCGGCACTCCCTATCGCGTGAGTTTCGATGTATGGTCGAACTACGCAATTGCGGGAGCTGGCACCACTGAATTTGCAGGCGGCGGCGTAGGTCACGATGGTGTCACTGCCGGACTCAACGGCGCATCTCTTCTTGTCACAGGTGACGGCGGATCATCCCGCGACATTCGCCTTTACAAAGGCGGCAGCGAGCAGTTCATCGAGAGCCTTCAATACAACCCGGCGTTCGCGACAAACAACGGCAGCGAACCCGCAATCGCAGCAGCGATCGTTGGCACCGCTCCTCCAGTCGGCCAGGCGCAGACGGGCACTGCTTCGAATGGCGCTGCCGCGTTCCAGTGGATCACCATGTTCATTGATGTGGATCCTACAGCAGGGCAGTCCACCTTCACACTCTCCGCAGGCGGCAACACCCTTGAAATCGGAACAATCGATTCGAATATTGGTGACCCGGTGGCCATGGATGGCGGTGTGGCACTCATCTACTCAGACCTGTTCGCATCACTTGCGGATACGCCGTCTCTTCAGTTTGGAGTATATGACAACGTAACTGTGGAAACGATCCCTGAGCCTTCAGTTGCGGCGCTTCTCGGCTTTTGCGGACTCGGTTTCCTCGTTCGCCGCCGCCGCGCTTAGTCTCCGACAGGGCACGACCCACTTTCATTTCAAAAAGGCGGCACAGTATTGCGCCGCCTTCTTTGTGATGATGCTGGCCTTGCCCCGTTCCACGCCACCAGACAAACCTCCGACGTGAGCGCTGCCAACATAAGCTACGCTCACTCTGTAGAGAGCAGGTCGAATCCTGGTCTTGAGGAAATAAGTAAAGCACGGGAGCGCCCAAGCCAATCCGTGTCGAAAAAGCTCCCATCCTGAGAGCCCGACGCAAAGAGGTAGACTCGCCCGCCGGAACTCGCTAGCATTCTGGAAAAAGACCACCCCACGACAGAATGCATACAACTCGTTCCCGATTCGATTTCCGGCACCTCCTCGTAGCCTCGCTTGTGCCACTCGCCTCCAGCATCCTGCCGTGTGCCGCAGAGCTGAAATTTGAAACCAAGCGCGTCACCGAAACGTTTTTCTCCGAGGGTGCCGGCGTGGGAGACTTCAACAAAGACGGAAAAATGGACGTGGTGTCCGGCCCTTACTGGTATGCGGGGCCAGAGTTTAGCGAGCGGCACGAAATCTACCAGCCAGAGCCGTTCCAGCCCTCTGCTTATTCGAAAAACTTTCTCTGTGAAGCCTACGACATCGACAGCGACGGCTGGGATGATGTGCTGGTGCTAGGTTTCCCAGGTGAGGACGCATACTGGTTTCAGAATCCAAAAAAAGACGGAGAGCACTGGAAACGCTACTCCGCCGTGGCTCCGCTGGACAATGAGTCGCCCTTCTTTATCGATGTAACGGACGACGGCAAGCCTGAGGTGCTCTGCTCGCAGAACGGCAAATTCGGCTACGCATCGCCAGACTGGGCGGACCCTACGCAGCCGTGGCGCTTCATCGCGATCTCGGACAAGATCACTGGCGAACGCTTCACACACGGGCTCGGAGTGGGCGATGTCAACGGTGACGGGCGCACCGATGTCCTGCACAAAGGCGGGTGGCTCGAGCAGCCGAAGGATCTCCGACTGGTCAACAACTGGACCCACCACCCGTTCAATTTCACGGCACCGGGCGGATCGCAAATGTTCGCATACGACTTCGATGGTGATGGCGACAACGACATCCTCACCTCCCTGGCAGCGCACAGCTACGGGCTTGCCTGGTTCGAGCAGGAACCAGGTGAAGGCGGAGAACCGACGTTCAAGCAGCACTTGATTATGGGTACCTCTCCGGACGAAAAACCGTTCGGTGTCAGCTTCAGCCAGACGCACTCGGTTGACCTCGTCGACATGGATGGCGATGGCCTCAAAGACGTCGTTACCGGCAAGCGCTACTTTGCACATGGCGGTAATGATCCCGGCGGGAAAGATCCAGCGGTACTTTACTGGTTCAAAACGGTACGCAATGGCAAACAGGGCGACGTCTCCTTTGAACCTCACATGATCCACGGCGACTCGGGAGTCGGCACGCAAGTGAAGGCGATCGATGTCAGCGGTGACGGCTTCCCCGACGTTGTGGTCGGAAATAAAAAGGGCACCTTTGTCCACGTGCAGGATAGATCGGCAGCGGATGGAGCATTCCAGAGTATCTTCGACGGCAAATCACTGAAAGACTGGGAAGGCGACGAGAATCGGTGGAAAATCGAAGATGGTGCCATCACTGCCGAGAGCACCATCGACAAACCGCTGAACAAGAATTCATTCATTTTCTGGCGCGGCGGGGAACTCAATGACTTCGAACTGAAGCTCGACTTCCGTCTCACGGGCTCTCCTGAAGCAAACTCCGGCGTCCAGATTCGCTCACAGGAACACGCCGACGGCTCCATGTCCGGCTACCAGGCGGACATCGACCACGGCACCACCTGGCTAGGCTGCCTGTACGATGAACACGCTCGGGGCATGCTGGCGAAGCGTGGATTCAAAGTGGGCATCCACCCAGACGGCAGCCGCGTGGAGGTCGCGTTCGAAGATGCAGATCTTCTGGGCAAGCACTACAAAAAGGACGATTGGAATACTTACCAGATCAAAGCAGTGGGCCCGACGATTACGCTCATGGTCAACGGCCAACTCATGAGTGAAACCGTAGACAACCAGCCCGGTGAGCGCGACTACTCCGGCCTGCTCGCTCTCCAACTGCACAGCGGCCCGGCCAGCAAAATCCAGTTCCGCAATATTCTACTGAAAGACCTCGGCAAAACGGAACTGCCCGAGGCCGAAAAAAAAAAGTAATCGCTGAGGCTGACACTCAGAAGCCGCTTCTTGCCGAACCCAACAAGTTCGATCTGGCCATTGATCTCGACGAGGATTTCAACGCCATCGCTGGCGCAATCGAAAGGTTCTTTTCAGCGAAATCGTTCCAGGATTTGCCTCCGATCATTCGCAGAGGTGCGCACGTCGAGCCACTGCTCTGGGACTACTATGAAAGATTTCCGTTCGTAGCGCTCCCAGAACCACCTGCGGTGAAGCGGTCCGCCTTATCGATTCATCACAACTTCGCGGTTGGTGTGGTTGAGATTTCGGATCAGTCAAAGATCATCGCGCTGGAAAAAACGTCGCATGGCTTTAAAGTCGACTGGGAAAGCTGGGTTGGCTATTCCGCAGTGAGTTGGGAAGTTTTTCAGACCGAGCGCCGTTCAGAACCGAGCCTGTTTCGCGCAATGATCGGACGCGATGACTATTACAACTTTCGCTATACCGACTTTACAAAATACCGTTGCTATCAAATCCTCTCACCGGAGGAAACGGTAAAACTCTGGGGATACGTTGAACGCGACAGTGATGTGGACCGACAGCTGCAGCTAGCTCTACTTAGGGCACCCTACACGTTTGCCGTCGTCGAGCTGAAGTATCCTGAGGAGAACGCTGCGGACAAGACCGCCAAACAAGTCGAGATTGTCAGCCTTATCGAAGAGGGGTGGGTGATCCGTGACGATGATGAAGTGCCGGGGCCAGCCCAAGTAGCAGCAGAAAAAATGACCGTCCCGGATGGCTTCCACATTGACCCCATCGCCGCCGAGCCTGACATCGTTCAACCGATCGCCTTCACGATCGACGAACGCGGGCGTCTGTGGGTCGCGGAAGGCCATACTTACCCGCAGCGCGCCCCGGAAGGCGAAGGCAATGATCGCATCCTGATCTTTGAAGACGCTGATTACAACGGCAGCTTCGAAACGCGCAAGGTATTCATGGAAGGGCTCAATCTGGTGAGCGGTCTCGAAGTCGGATTTGGTGGTGTATGGGTAGGTGCCGCACCATACTTCATGTTCATCGCCGATCGCGATGGCGACGACAAGCCGGATGGTGAACCGCGCATCCTTCTGGATGGCTGGGGCTATCAGGACACCCACGAAACGTTAAACTCGTTCACCTGGGGTCCAGATGGCTGGCTCTACGGTTGCCACGGGGTCTTCACCCATTCGCGGGTGGGAAAACCCGGCACACCGGATGAAGAACGCGTTCCATTGAATTGCGCGTACTGGCGGTATCACCCGATTCACCACGAATTTGAAATCTTCGCCAGCGGCACATCGAACTCATGGGGCATTGACTTTAACGAACAGGGCCAACTGTTCTCGGAGGCCTGCGTGATCCCGCATTTCTGGCACATCGTCCAGGGCGGGTACTACTTGCGCCAGAGCAATCCTCTGGGCCATTTCAACAAGCATGTTTATACGAACATTGACACCATAGCTGATCATCGGCATTACCTCGGTGACACGCCCCACGCTGGGAATGGCAATTCCGACTCTGTCGGCGGTGGTCATGCGCACTGCGGGTTGTCGATCTACCTCGGTGACAATTTTCCAGAGGAATACCGCGGCCGCCCGATGCTTTTCAATTTGCACGGGCACCGCATCAATCAGGAACAACTGACGCGCTCCGGCTCAGGCTGGATCGCCGGACATGGCCCGGATTTAATGGTCTCCCACGATCAGGAATTCATGGGCATCGACATGAAGTATGGCCCGGAAGGCAGCGTCTACTTCATCGACTGGTATGACAAGCAAACGTGCCACTTGAAGCTGCCTGAAGTCTGGGATCGCAGCAATGGCCGCATCTATCGCCTGCGCTACGGAAACCACGTCCCGCGCCCGGTGGATCTGCGTAAAAACAGCGACCGGGAACTGGCCAGCATGCACCAGGACAAGAATGAATGGTTCGTCCGCACCGCGCGCCGGGTGCTACAGGAACGTTCCATCAGCAATGGAAACATCGCTCGGGATGCCGCATACAAGTTGTATGATCTCCTCCAGTCAGATCCTGATGAAACTGTGCGCCTGCGCGCGCTCTGGACACTGCACTCCGTTCGCATTCTGGATGAAGAAGATCTCATCTCTCTGCTGCGTGACCCGGACGAGTATATCCGTGCATGGGCGGTCCAGTTTTTGATGGAAGATCGCTCGCCAACCGCAGCGCCATCGCCGCAGGTGATTCACTATCTGACCTATCTTGCGCACAAGGATCCCTCCCCCGTCGTGCGCCTGTATGTGGCATCTGCCCTGCAGCGTCTGCCCGGGGAGCATTGCTGGAACATCATTGAAGGCCTCGCCACCCACTCTGATGACGCTTCAGATCACAATCTGCCACAGATGATCTGGTTTGGCACCGAACCACATGTTCTTGAGAATCCCCAACGCGCCCTGAGGGTCGCAGTACAGTCGCAAATCCCCTTACTGACCAATCACATTGCCCGCAGAGCTGGCTCCGATGAGACAGCCCGTGATACAGTGCTCGCTGCGGCGATGAATGTCACTGAAGTCAATGTTAGAGCGCAACTGCTTGCCGGGCTTTCCGAATCCCTTCGCGGTCAGGCTGATCTATCCATGCCCAAGACTTGGAAATCCGCCTTTGGCGTTCTGGAACCCAAGGCCGATGCAGACCAGCGCAAGATTCTCATGGAACTCGCCATCGCCTTTGGTGACCAGAGTGCTTTCCCGTTGCTTCGCGAAATCCTCGCCAACACATCCGCGCCGGAAGCCGAACGCAAGCGCGCTCTCTCGATCCTCAGCAAAGGCAGCGACACCAGCCTCCCTCCTGTCCTGCATGCGCTCCTCGCCGACAGCGCTTTTCGCCTCGATGCCCTGAAAGCACTCAGTGCCTACGATCACCCAGCGACGCCTTCAGCAATCTTTGCCGCGCTCGCCGACTGCAGCATCGAAGAGAAGCGCGCCGCGATGGGCGTGCTCGCATCACGCGCTTCTTACGCTGGCGCACTGCTCAGCGCCATCGAGTCCAATACCCTTTCACGCGATCAAATGCCGTCCTTCATTGCCCGACAGATCAAGAATCTCAATGATTCGGCACTTTCACAAAAACTGTCAGAAGTCTGGGGTAAGATCGACGAAACTCCCTCCAGAATTCTCGAAGAAATCGAGCGCTACCGGACAGCTCTCGCTCCCGAAAAACTCGCCACTGCCGATCTACAGAATGGTCGGCTGGTGTTCAGCCAGACGTGCGCCAGCTGCCATACTTTATTCGGAGCAGGGAACCAAATTGGCCCAGATCTGACTGGCTCCAACCGTGCTGATCTCGGCTACATTCTTGAGAACATACTCAATCCGAATGCCATCATCGGGCGCGACTATCAATTGCACATCATCACGCTCAAAGATGGCCGCGTCCTGTCCGGAATGATCCGCGGGGAAACCGATTCCGCGATCACACTGCAGCTCGTCGACACCTCAGATGTCGTCGCCAAGAGCCAGATTGCCGAATCCGTCGAAGTGCCAACCTCCATGATGCCGCCCGGCCTGCTCACCGCTCTCAACGACAACCAGACCCGCGACCTCATCGCTTACCTCGCCTCCCCCTCTCAGATACCACTCCCCGGAGAGGCCCCATACATTGACCCTAAGACGGGCAAAGTGGACGGTGCCCTGGAAGGAGAAACCCTCAAGATCATCGCCAAAACCGGAACCGCCGCCCCGCAGGCCATGGGTGGCTTCCCAGCTGGCAATTGGAGTGGCGACAACCAGCTCTGGTGGACTGGCAACAAAATCGGCGACGAACTCACTGTCGCATTCGACGTCGAAGATTCGGGCAAACACGAACTCTTCGCCGCATTCACTCAGGCTATCGACTACGGCACCATCCAGTTGTCCCTCAATGGCACCCGTATCGGACAGGCTGTTGACTGCTTCAACGCCTCAGTCACCACCACCGGCCCACTCTCATTCGGCACCCACGAATTTGCGACTGGCAGGAACCAGCTCACCATCAAAGTCACCGCCCGGAACCCAAAAGCCACCGGAACGATGGTCGGTGTCGACTACTTGTGGCTGAAGGCTGAAAGAAGAGAACAAGGGACGTGATTTTAAAAGTAGACAGATGAAGCATATTCTCTATCAGCTTTGCCCCTGCTGAGAAGTCCTAGTGATTTTTGCGTGAAATCGCAGTGACTCACTTTCGCCTCCCCGTTACCACTCTTTGTATCGTATCGAGAACTTGGTCGAGGTTTTTCCGAGATCCTCGGTCAGGAACCGCAGCACCATGTATCCGTGCTCCTGAAGCAGCGCGTCTTTCTTTCGATCACAGCGGTAGGCGGTCTTATCAGCGAGGTGCTGATCGCCGTCGAGTTCGATAACAAGGTTCCTTTCCTTGCTGAGGAAATCGACTTCCATTTCGCTGCGCTCGTTGAAGGGGATCGGGAGATGGATGTTAAGTTGGAATTGGTCTCTGGTAGTGGCAAGAGTTTGCAGGCGTTGGTATAGAAATTTTTCGCTGGCACTTCTGGCACGGGATTCACCTTTGGCTCCCGTTTCCGGAGGGCGGGTGGCGTGGACAAAAAGTTGGGCGAGCGGGATATCGACGCCATCCCGGATAAGCCTGCGAACACTGGAACCGTAGTCGTTCTTCCATTGCGGGTCCAGGGGGAGCGGGACTTCGGGTGGCCAGCCAGGCAGGGCGTGGGCGGGCAGCAAAATGGTGTAGCCTACTTCCTCGTATCGGGTACAGCGCCGATCAAACATGCGCGAGAGCATTGGGACATTGAGGTCGGCATAGTCAAAGACGCGCACCACCTTTTTTCCCTCATGCAGTCGATGGAGTCGGCCTGCATATTGAGCGATGGTACCGCGCCACGAAACAGGCATGGTGAGAAAAAGCGTATCGAGCCGCGAGTCATCGAAGCCTTCGCCAACGAAGCGCCCCGTGGCGAGAATGACACGAGTTTCTGATTCAGAAGCGCTGCCCAGGGATCCGATAGCGGCTTTGAGTTCTTTGGCTGGCATGCCACCTTTGAGGGTGATGATATGGGGCAGATCATCTTCTAACAGCCGCCGTAAAAGATCCAGATGCTCAGTGCGCTCGGTGAGGACGAGTGGCGTTCGACCGGCACGAATCGCGTCGATAATTTCGTCGGCGATGAGGCGGTTCCGGGGGAAATCTTGATAGAGGGCATCACAGATTTGCTGAAAGGCGAGGCGAGGATCATCTTCTGTTTCCATCGGCATGCGAAAGCTGGTGGGGCGAACGATAACTTCGTGTCGGAAAGGTCGTTTGTGGGCTTGGTCTTTGGCATCCACCCGGTACCGAATCGGGCCACATTGCATGAAGAGAATCGGATGGTGACCATCCTTCCTGGCAACAGTCGCTGAAAGTCCGAGCACATACTTCGCCCTGGAACGACGTGCTACGAGTTCAAAGCTATGCGCGGAAAGATGGTGACATTCATCAACAACTAGATGTCCATAGTCGGCGACGAGATATTTGACTTCGCCTTTGCGCACCAGACTTTGAATGAGAGCGACGTCGAGTTTTCCATTCAGCTTCTTGCATCCACCGCCGAGACGTCCGATTTCTTTTTCTTCGATACTGAGAAACTGGGCGAGTCGCTCGCCCCACTGATCCATGAGTTGATTGCGATGGACGAGAATAAGAGTGCTGACCCCGCGCCGTGCAATCATGGCGGCCGCGAGAACAGTTTTTCCAAAGGCAGTGGTCGCGGCGAGAATTCCTGTGTCGTGTTTCTGCAAGGCGTTGATCGCAGTTTCCTGCTCTGGATAAAGTGTGCCATGGAATTCGACTTCCAGCTTCTCTCCGGGTTGCCTTTGGTCATCGATATGGAGAGGAATCTTGAGTTCTTTGAACAAGGCCTGCATCTCTTCCATGCACCCGCGCGGCAGTCCGATGTACTGGGGGAAATCCTCGGCGCAGGCAATGATGCGAGGTTTGTCATAAGTCGGGAGGCGCATTGCCTGGGCTCTGTAGAACTCAGGATTCTGGAAAGCGGCAAGACGGACGAGGATGTTGACGAGCCTAGGCGGAAGGTTTTCCTTGGGCAGGTAGATCTGATCGGAGAGGACAATGCTCAGGGCTTTCGGCTTTTCTTGTTGCGTAAGAATGACAGTAGGTTTCGTTTTTAGCGACGGCGGCGCTTTCCAAGGCTCGTCGTTTTCTTCCGTTGAAACCAGCCTCACCCCTACTATTTGTCCCTTGGCTTTTGCGACATCGACTAGCTTTTAGATTTGGTACAGAGACAGCTTTTTCACCGATGAGAGGAATTCCCATTGATCCAGATGGGGTTGGAACTTCTCATCAATGAAAATGCTATTACCTGAGTCGCGGGCCTCCTTTTGAAGCGGCAGGGCAATGAGATTTCCAAATCCGCCACGGGGCAAAGTATCCTGGTTTGGGAAGAACCGATCGTAGGTCTGGAGTTTAGTCTGCGGACAATGAGCCGTCGTCAGGGTTAGCAAATAGGCACCCAGTGATCTCGCAAGGGTGGCGGGCACCGGCTCCTCAAAGAACAACCACACATGCCCACCATTCCCGGAACGGGACCTTTCCAACGATGCGGGAACCTTCTGATCTCGAGCAATCCCCATGAAGACGCTGACTTCCTTCTTCCATCCTTCCCCGTCGAAATCCACCGCCAAAAACCAGCACCTTTCGTCCAGCAGCATGGGATAGACGCCCATGACAAATTCACGCCCAGCAGGATCTCGCCCCGACAGATGCCAGCGAATCACATCGTCGGCTACTGCGAGCCAATTTTGATTCGGGCAGTCCCCACACTTGATACGCGGCTTTTCACAGACACCCCTTAACCACTCGTTCCCACAAGCTGGAGAATACCCTGCCTTTCCCGATTTCCTGCTGACAAACCTTTGGGCATAAACGCCTTCCCTTCCCCGGAAAAGGGATCGGAAAAGTGCGATTTTTTCTTCTGGTGAAGAATGGAGATTCACATTTAGGAATGTCACTCTATCATTTCCATGTTTATGGTTCAATCACTCAGCAATTTGAACTGAGAAACTGAGAACCTCCTCGCGAGCTAAGAAATCCACGCAAGTTAAGAAGAATCCCCGATGAGGCCGGCGGGTGCGAAGTGAAATTGACTTTGGCCCGCAATGCAGACACGCTTGCCGTCATGTCCAATTATAAATTCCGTATCATGATGATGGCCCCGGCTTTGGCACTGGGGTTTGCTCTTGCTCTTCACGCTGAGGAAGGCGAGTCCCCGCGCGACAATGTGCCACCAGAGGGCTTCACGGCTCTGTTCAACGGCAAGGATCTGTCCGGCTGGTTCGGCCGAGACACCGAAGATCCCCGTAAACTGTGGGCAATGTCAAAGGACGAGCTCGCCGCGCATCAGGAAAAAACGCTTGAGAACGTGCGGCAACACTGGTCTGTGAAGGACGGTGTTCTAGTGAATGATGGCCATGGGCTTTTCCTCACCACGCTCAAGGACTACGGCGACTTCGAGCTGATGGTCGACTACAAGACAGTAGCACTGGCTGACAGCGGCATCTATCTGCGTGGCGTTCCCCAGGTGCAGATTTGGGACCCCACTGAAGAGGCAAAATTTAACATCGGCGCGGACAAAGGATCCGGCGGTTTGTGGAACAACAGCGCGGGTGCCCCTGGCAAAGATCCATCGAACAAAATGGACAAGCCGTTCGGTGAATGGAATTCCTTCCGCATCGTCATGATCGGCGAGCGGGTCAGCGTCTGGTTCAATGGCCAGAAAGTCGTCGACCACGCACGCATGGAAAACTACTTCGACCGCGAGAACCCGATCTTCAAAAAGGGCCCGATCCAATTGCAGACCCACGGCGGTGAGATCTCTTGGCGCAACGTTTTCATTCGTGAGATCGGCAGCGAGGAAGCCAACCGCATTCTTCAGTCGCGGGACGACGCAGGATTTGTTTCCCTTTTCAACGGATTGGATCTGGAAGGATGGCAGGGAGCTGTCGCCAACTACACCGTGCAGCACGGAGCCATCATGTGCAAGCCAGGCAAAGGCGGCACGCTCCTGACCACTGACGAGTACAGTGACTTCGCATTCCGATTTGAATACAAGACGCCACCCGGAGGCAACAATGGTGTGGCTGTTAGAGCACCGCTGGAAGGAGACCCTGCGTGGAATGCTTTCGAGATTCAGATTCTCGACGATACAGCAGAACAATATGCAAACCTGAAAGACTATCAGTACAACGGCTCTGTCTATGGCAGCGTCCCGGCGAAACGCGGCTTCTCACGCAACGTGGGAGAATGGAATTTCGAGGAGATTCGCTTCAAAGGCAGCCACATCACGGTGGAACTCAACGGAGTCACCATCGTGGATAAAGATCTGAAAGACGTCGACCAGTCCAAACTTGGAAAGCGCCCGGATGGATTTGACCGCACGGCGGGATTCGTAGGTTTCGCTGGCCACAGCGACCCTGTGCAAATGCGCAATGTCCGCATCAAGAAACTTTAGAACCACTTCAACCAGAATACAGAATACTAGAAAACTGACACACCTACTATGAGCCAGAATATTGCCTTTGTCGGAGTTGGACGCATGGGAGCCAACATGGCCCGCCGCTTGAAAGACTGCGGTTACAACATCACTGCGGTGAATGATGTGAACCGCGAAGCTGCCAGCGCGCTGGCTGATGAACTGGGAGCCAAAGCCTGCGAATCGCTCGCCGATGTCACTGCCAGTGCCGACGTTATTTTCACCGTCGTGACCAATGACAATGCAATGCGCGCGATCTTTACCGGTGACGGCGACAACCTGCTCCAAGGTGCCTCGGGCAAGACATTCGTGAACTGCGCAACGCTCTCACCAGGAATCCAACAAGAGGTGGAAGCTGCTGCAAAGGCAGCGGGTGCTCAATCGCTCGAAGCCTGCATGGCATCGAGCATCAGTCACGCCCGTGAAGGAAAGCTCTACCTCATGCTGGGTGGCGAAGAAGCAACCTACAAGAGCCTTGAGCCACTGCTGGAGCAAATGAGCGTCAATCGGCGCTATGTCGGTGCCATGGGCAAAGCCGCCGAAGTAAAGGCGCTGGTAAACATGGTGATGAACATCAACACCGCCGG
>JAGROY010000383.1 GCA_020439995.1 Verrucomicrobiia bacterium | reverse complement strand
ACAGCACAATGCCTGGGTTCATGCTCTTGCTACAGTTGGTGTTACGATTCTTGGATTCGTGTTTGGCATATCTCCTGGTGACTGGTGCTGGATCGTGGTTGTTGTGGTTGGAGTGTGGACAGCCGAGGCTCTCAATACCGCTTTCGAATTCCTCTGTGATGTCGCTTCACCAGAATACCATCCCACCGTCAAGCATGCCAAAGATGTTGCCGCCGGAGCAGTTCTTCTGGCAGCGATTGGAGCGGCAATTGTTGGCTGCATCATCTTCGTCCACCGCATCCTTTTGCTACTTCAGTAGCGGATACCTGGCACCTCCTGGCACATGAAGTTCGATTATTTTTCTGCTATCCCGATAGATGGATGGAACTCAGGCAGCGAAGCGCGTCGTGCACGGATACCCTTTCGGAACGTTGGCGAATGATCTGCAGTTGTGTCCAAAATTGCCGTTTTTAACGAACAATCGTGACTCGTTGAGCCAAAGAATTGAAAAAGAGACCCCCGGTTCTACCCGGTGGGCTCGTCAGGCTGGTGTCTTAACCTCCATCAAAAATGAACTTCCGTGCACTTGTGATTACAACGATGACGTGGGGAGCTATGAGCTTCTTCACTCCGTGCCTTCTGGCCCAGAGGCAAATGGAAAATCTCTCGCGGGGGCTGGTAGCTGTTAAGCAGGAGGATGGCGTTTTTGTGAGCTGGCGGTTGTTCGGCACGGATCCGGATGCGCTGGCGTTTCGATTGTTGCGCCGCACGGATCAGGGGGAGCCAGTTGAAGTGAGTGATGCTCTCATCGCCGGTGCAACGAACTTTGTTGATACGAAAGGGGATGTCAGTCGGGAGCTTGAATACTCGCTGGCTCCCGTGCTCGGAGATCAAGAGTTTCCGCGCACTGCTGGTGTGCGGGCATGGGAGAAGTTGCCGCTTCGAATTCCGATTCAGCAGATCGCTGACTACCAGCCCGGTGACTCATCGATCGCAGACCTGGATGGGGACGGCGAATACGAGATCGTATTGCACCAGGTATCCCGAGGCCGTGACAACTCGTTTGCTGGTGTAACCGGGACGCCCGTTTTTGATGCGTATGAGATGGATGGCACGCATCTCTGGCGCATTGATCTGGGGATCAATATTCGGGATGGCGAGCACTACACGCAGTTCATGGTCTATGATCTGGATGGCGATGGCCGGGCGGAAATGGCGTGCAAGACTGCGGATGGAACAAAGGACGGAACGGGAAAAATCATCGGCGATGCGGACAAGGACTGGCGGACGATGAAGCCAGGCGATCCCACGGATGGGCGGATTCTGGACGGGCCGGAATACTTTACCATTTTTGATGGCAAAACGGGAGCCGCATTGAAAACCGTCGACTACATCCCCAATCGGTATCCAATCGATGGATGGGGCGGCATCGGTGGCAACGGCGGCAACGACAGCTACGGAAATCGTTGCGACCGATTTCTCGCGTGCGTTGCCTATCTGGATGGAGAACGGCCGAGTGTGGTCATGTGCCGTGGCGTGTACGGTAGGATCGTAATGGCAGCGTGGGACTGGCGGGACGGAAATCTGTCCAGCCGCTGGGTGTTCGATAGCGGCAGCAGCTACAAGCCGTTTGATGATGCCTCGCCTTTTTCAGGTATGGGCGGCCATTCGTTGTCGGTGGCAGATGTGGATAGCGACGGCAAGGATGAGATTGTTTACCAGGCGATGGTGGTCGACGACGATGGCAAGGGGCTGTTTTCGACAGGACGTCGCCATGGCGATTCCATGCACCTGGGAGACTTCAATCCGGACCGGCCAGGTCAGGAGCTGTTTCTAATTTCCGAAAACGAAGGTTACACTGTGAAATTCAAAACACCGGGAGCCGGCCTTCACGATGCCCGCACTGGCGAGTTGCTCTGGAGTCACAGCGAGGGGATTGACGTTGGTCAGGGGCTGGTCGCTGACATCGATCCCAGATATCGGGGCGCGGAAATGTGGGGGAATGTCGGGGGACTTCGCACCAGTGACGGCACCGACCTTGGTCAGCGGCCGCGCTCGGTGGGATTTGCCGTCTGGTGGGACGGTGATTTGTTGAGGGAATTCGTCAGTGGTTCGCGCATTTCTAAGTGGAACTGGAAGGATCATTCCGAAGACGTGCTGCAGGTATTTGATTCAGAGTCGGGCAGAAGACGGTGGCGACGTCTCACGCTGGTGGGCGACATCCTGGGCGACTGGCGGGAAGAAGTCATCGTTCCGTCTCCTGAGGGCGATGCGCTCCTGCTCTACACGACTACCATTCCTACCGAACACCGGCTGCCGACACTGATGCACGATCCACAGTACAGGCTTGGCATGGCGTGGCAGAACGTTGTTTACAATAAGCCACCGCATCCCAGTTTCTATCTAGGTGAAGGCATGAGCAAACCGCCGAAACCAAAGATTCGGCTCATTGGCCAGGGCGAATCGATCCATCCATGAAGATACTCGTTTACACACTCTTTCTTATCGGACTCTGCGCTAGCATGGCAGACTCCCGGGCGCAGGAAGCCATTCCTTCGCTTTTTATCATTGGCGATTCCACTGCCTCTAACAGCAAAGATCTCGGGTGGGGGAGCCACTTGGGGAAATACTTTGATGCGGATCAGGTAGCGGTGATCAATCGGGCGCGCGGCGGTCGCAGTAGCAGGACTTTTCATTCGGAAGGCCTCTGGGAGAAAGTGAGATCCGAGCTGAAGCCAGGCGACCAGGTGCTGATCCAGTTCGGGCATAATGACGGTGGCCAGCCGGGCAAGGGCAAAGATCGAGGCTCACTGGGCGGTACTGGCGCAGAGACGGTAGACATCACGAAAGAATCAGGAGAGGTCGAGACGGTACACACTTTCGGCCACTACATGCGCAAGTTCATTGCGGAGGTTCGTGAGAAAGGTGCGGTGCCGATCGTACTTTCGCTTACTGTCAGGAACGAATGGGCTGGTGGTAAGGTCGAGCGCGGGCCGGGCTCGTTCAGCAAGTGGTCAGAGGAGATCGCAGCAGCGGAAGGCGCTGCCTTTGTAGACGTGAACAACATCATTGGTCAGGCATACGAGCGCATTGGCCAGGAGGCCGTGAAGCCGTTTTTTCCATTGGATCACACCCACACCAGTGCGGAGGGTGCCGATGTAAATGCCCGCTGTGTCGTCGCTGGTCTGCGGGCGGTGTCTGGCGAGGTGTTCGATCCGTGGTTGTCCGGGCCGGGCAAATTGATTCAACCTGTCAATCCAACATCTCAGGGCAAGGCGTCACCATTTCCTGTGCCTGGCCGCCTGTTGCCTGAGCACCACAGAGCGCTGCCGACGGTGTTTTTTGTGGGAGACTCCACAGTGAAGAATGGTCGTGACGATGGTGCCGACGGTTTGTGGGGCTGGGCAAATCCGGTGGCTGCGTTCTTTGACCGCTCACGTATCAATGTTGAGAACGAAGCCCTCGGTGGAACCAGCAGCCGCACCTACCGCAGTGCCGGTCACTGGGGAAACGTCCTCGCACTGGTGCGGCCTGGCGACTATGTGGTCATGCAGTTCGGCCACAATGACAGTAGCCCGGTGAATGACAAAAGCCGCGCTCGCGGCACCATTCGTGGCAATGGTGATGAAACAGAGGAGATCGACAACCTGCTGACCGGTGAACATGAAACCGTTCACTCCTACGGTTGGTACATTCGACAATTCATTGCCGAGACAAAAGCTAAAGGCGCCACCCCGATCGTCTGTTCGCCAGTGCCCCGAAACAGCTGGAACGGAGACACGCTCAACCGAGGCGAAGGCTCCTACGGCGAATGGGCCCGCCAAGCCTCGGAGGCAGCCGGAGCTGCTTTCATTGACCTCCAGACCCGGGTTGCGGACGAATACGAGAGGATCGGCAAAGCTGCTGTGCAAGCATACTTCCCCAAAGACCACACCCACACAGGCAGGGCTGGTGCCGAATTCAATGCAAAACTGGCTGTAGAAGGTATCAGGGAGCTTGAAGGCTGCGACCTGGCGGGCTACTTGAGTCCGCTGGTGCCGTGAGCTTCACATCTGCAGACAACTGCGCAGGTAGGAACCGGTAGCGCTGTCGGGGGTTGTGGCGATGAGTTCTGGTGGGCCCTGGGCAATGAGGTTGCCGCCGTGGGCACCGCCGCCAGGGCCGAGGTCGAGAATCCAGTCAGCGCATTTGATGACGTCGAGGTTGTGCTCGAT
>JAGROY010000382.1 GCA_020439995.1 Verrucomicrobiia bacterium | reverse complement strand
TGATCGACACGACAGTCACCGAGTGGTTCGCCCTCGACTCGAGATCTTTGTCCGAGTGGGTCGGGGAAGCTGCCTCGGGCGATGTCAAGGACACCGCTATCAGGTCGATGGTCAAGCAGCTCGAGAAATCCGGGGACGCCGACAGTGCGGCCCAATGGCGTTCTCTGGTCGGAAAGTGAAGAGGAATCATCCACATTGACGGAGGCCACGAACAGTCGGTTCAAGATTAATTCTAGCATTTTGCGATGCCACCCTGATGGGCGGAGAAATATTCTCGGTAATCGGCTCGGATTCCTGGACGAATGGCTTCCATTTCCGATCAGAAGCCCCATTAACCACTTTCCATTAGGAGTTTATGTAGCATTGAGTTACGGCTGGTTCGCCGACTGAATGACCAGCCAAGTTTTCGCTCGCATTCATTTCGTTGCGGATTCGTATTGATTAGGAGCGCATTCAGATTATTGTATTTATAATTAAACTGATAAATATGGTGAAAAGTGTGTGTATTGCAGAGCGGGGCAGTGAGAGCGGGACGGAGCTGGCGACGATTGAGGGCCTTGGTTCGGTCAGCTTTGTGGTGCCTGCGATGAACGAAGAGGTGACTCTACGGACGTTGTTCGACGGGGTGAAGGAAGTGATCGAGCCGCTGGCGGAGCGCTGGGAAATGCTGTTCATCGACGATGGCAGCACGGACTCCACCTGGGAGAAGATGTGCGAACTGGCCGAGGAGTATCCGGATATCGTCCGCACCTTTCGCTTTCAAAGGAATCTCGGAAAGTCGTCGGCACTGGCACTTGGATATCGAGAGGCGCACGGTGACTACGTATTCACCATGGATGCCGACTTGCAGGATGATCCACAGGAGATTCCCCGCTTCCTGGCGAAGATGCGTGAAGGCTTTGATGTAGTGTCAGGGTGGAAGCGCAAGCGCTATGATCCCTGGCACAAGGTGCTGCCGAGCCGCGTGTTCAACTGGATCATCAGCAACATCAGCGGTGTCAAATTGCACGACCACAACTGCGGCTTTAAATGCTACCGGAACGAGGTAGTTAAAAAGCTGCCAATGTATGGCAACATGCACCGGATGGTGCCGTCTTTCGCCGGAATTCTGGGTTACAAGACAGGCGAGATTCCCGTGCAGCACCATGCCCGCCAATTCGGCGTGAGCAAGTATGGCGTGAAGCGAATTCTCCACGGCATCGCCGACATGTGGACGGTCTACTTTTTAAAGAAATACCCGGAACGCCCGCAGCACTTCTTCATGCAGGCCGCAGGCGTGGCTGGAGCATTCGCCGTACTGGTAGGGCTTGCCACCTGGCTGCTGCCATTCGTCACTGGAAGCGGCGTGATCGCCGGGACAATGCTGGCAACCACACTGCTGGCTGCAGCCTTTATCGTGTTCATGCTTGGATTCCTCGGCGAACAACAGACCAGCCAGAACTACCGGGCGCAGCGCGAAATCAGCGTGGCGGAAACCAAAGGCCGCGGAATCCCCCGCTTGAACGAAGCAAGAATCGACGTCATCGAAGTCGTCAAGAAAGAGCGGAAATCTCCGAAGGCTCTGGTAGTGGATGATGATGTGACGATTGTCCGGCTGATGCGGAAGTTTCTGGAAAGCGATGGCTGGGAAGTGCTCACCGCACACACTGCGGACGCCGGAATGAATCTCCTGGATTCCACAGTCGATGTGGCATTTGTCGATGTGCACCTACCCGACCGCGATTTCTCGGAGACCATCTCAAAGATTCGTGCCACATCTCCAGGGACACAGGTCGTCAGCTTCACATCCGACCGTGACGTGCGCTTAAGCGTTCAGGCTTTCCGTCGTGGAGTATCGGACTATCTCCTGAAGCCCATCGCCAGGGACGAAGTTCTGGCAACAGCGAAATCCGCACTTTGGAAAACCGGAGCGGACATCCTGGAGGCATAACTGTAAAACTGGAGGTGAGGCCAATGAAAATTGTCATAGTAGGTTCGACGTTCCCTTTGTCCCAGGAGGATTCTCAGGTGCCATGGCTCCGGGAAACTGCCGGGCGGCTCCTGCGCAGCGGTCATGATGTCACAGTCATCGCACCGGCATTCCGCGGCAACAAGCGCCATACGATCGATGGTGTCCCGGTCAAACGCTTCCGCTATGGCCCGGCTGCTTGGGAGATACTGACGCACGATTCCGGTGCGCCTAACAAGGTAGCTAAATCGAAGCTGCTCAAGCTCCTCACCATTCCCTACATCATATCTGGATTCATCAGCGTGCTCTGGCATCTGGTTCTCAAACGTCCTGACGTGATCAACGTGCACTGGCCGTTCCCACATGGAGTGATGGCCTGGCTTCCTGCGCGGTTAACAGGAACCCGCATCGTGGCAACGTGTCATGGCGCGGAACTCGCAATCGTCAGGGACAACAAAAAGCTGTCAGCCGTGCTGCGCTGGCTGCTGCAACACTCGGACGCGGTCACCTGCAACAGCTCGCATACCAAGTCGCAGATTACGAAACTGTGCGGCGCTGACTTTGGAGTCCACATCCTTCCCTACGGCTCGACTGTGCCGGAGTATGTCGACCGCGGTGAACGCCGTGATCCCTCCGCACCAAAGTTGCTCCTTACCTGCGGGCGTATCATCGAGCGCAAAGGCTTACCTTATCTCATCGAGGCCCTGCCAGCCATGCTTGCCCGGCAACCTGTGCACCTGGTCATCACGGGCGAGGGCGATCAAAAGGAAAACATTCAGCGCCTCGTGGCAGAAAAGGGGCTTCAGGAACACGTAGAGTTTGCAGGCTTTGTTTCAAATGAACGCCTCGGAGAACTCTACCGCACTGCCGATCTCTACGTGCATCCCAGTATCCATGACAGCCGTGGCGACACTGAGGGACTGGGCGTAGTGCTCATCGAAGCCCTGGCCAACAAGCGGCCTGTGATTGCGTGTGGAGTCGGTGGCATCGTCGACGTCATTCAGGATGGTGAAACCGGCGTGCTCGTTGAGGAGAAGAATTCGGAAGCCCTGGCAAAGGCAGTGAATGAGCTGCTCAATGATCCTGAGCGCAGCGCTCTACTGGCAGAACGCGGTTACGCTTTTGCGCAGTCGCACTTCAACTGGGACAGGATCAATGCTGAACTGGTGAAGGTCTTTGAAGGCTCCCGCGCAGCTGACCCGGTTTCTGCGCCAGCAACCACAGCTTCCCCCCAGGTATCGTGAAAAAGATACCGCTCGAAAAGATCAAGCGCATCGCGTTCTGCACCGTGCTGGTGCTCATGGTCCTGGGCATCTGGAACATGCGGCAGCAACTGGTCGATCTCCTGATGAAGGCGGACTGGAGATATGTCGCGGCCGCAGCTGTAGTCGCCTTCATTTACCTCCCACTCAACGCTTCAGTCTGGGGACTCGTGCTGCGATCACTTGGCGCCGATGTCTCCCGCGTGCGTGCTGGAAGCTTGTGGATTCGCTGTGAAGCGATGCGCTACTTGCCTGGCGGAATCTGGGGCTATGCCTCGCGCGTGGTCGAAGCCCGCCGCCTGGGTGTGAGCAAAGGGATCTCGGCTGTGAGTCTTTCGGTGGAGCTGGTGATTACCGCGCTCTCGTGGGGAATGGTCGCAGTAGCAGGCGTATTGATCTCTGGAATCGGATTCGAACTATTAGCGAAAATCCTGCCGGGCAATTTGCTCGCATGGATGGCAGTGGGTGCAGTCGCGGGAACGCTCGGCGCCTGCCTTGTCTCGTGGAAATTCGGCCAGCGGCTGCGCATTTTTGTTCGTGACCAGCGGCGTCCCGCACTGGCACTCCGGGCGCTCGCGGAATACACGGGGCTGAACTTCTTCTTTGGACTCGGCTTCTTCCTGACTTTTCGCGCACTGGCGGGTGATGCCGCGCCGGATTACTTCGCCGCAACCGGCGTCAATGCAGTCGCCTGGTTCGCCGGGATGCTCGCAGTCGGTGTCCCTGCCGGCCTTGGAGTCCGGGAAGGCGCCTGTTTTCTCATGTTTCAACCATTCGGAATGGGCGAAACCGCTGCTGCTGCCGCACTCCTGTTCCGAGCGGTGCAGATGATCGTTGAGTTCATTGTATTGGGTCTCGCCAGCGTGCTCCACTCCCATTCTGAAGCAGTAGTTGCTTCAGCAGCGAACGCTGAGCCTGCCCCCTGAGCGGTCGCGCAGAAAAGATCGAGCGAAGGATTGCTGACTTCACAGCAGTCTGGTATCACGGTGAAAAGTAATCTTTAACCACCGCGCTACCGAGCACAACTTAACACAGTGACCGAAAAGTTTGTAGAACTCCACCAGAGGCTCGCCGATACCGTGCTCGGCGCTGAAGAACCCGCGTATCTCCTTTTGATCGCTCTGCTATGTGACGGCCATGTCCTGATCGAGGGGACGCCCGGCATTGGCAAAACATCGCTCGCACACGCGCTGGCTCGCTCGATCGACTGTGACTTCAAGCGCATCCAGTTCACGCCGGATTTGTTGCCGTCCGACATCATCGGCTACTCGATGTTTCGGCAGGATCTGAACCAGTTCCAGTTTGTGCCCGGCCCGGTGTTCAGCAACATCGTCCTCGCCGACGAGATCAACCGCACCAGCCCGCGGATTCAGAGTGCGCTGCTGGAATGTATGAACGAGCAGCAGGTCACCATCGATGGCGTCACGCGCAAACTGGAATCGCCGTTCTTCGTCATCGCCACTCAGAATACCTCGCACGCCGCCGGTGTGTTCCCCCTGCCCGAGGCGCAGCTCGACCGCTTTCTCATCTGTATCGAAATGGTCGTGCCACCGGAGGAAACGGAAGTCGCCATCCTGCGGCATCATGCGGATGGCAAACCAGGCCAGAACGTGCAGGATCTGCAGCCGATCATGCATGCTGACGAACTGATCGAAGCCCACCGCGCTGTGGAGAGGGTTGCCGTCGCCGACACCATTTGCAGCTACATCGTGCGCCTTGCAAATGCCGCCCGCAGTCACCGCGAGCTTGCCAGCAATCTTTCGCCCCGCGCCTCTATCGCACTCATGCGCGCAGCTCAGGCCAGCGCCTTTCTGGAAAAGCAGAACGCCGTCTACCCCGACGACGTGAAACGCGTGGCTGCTGCCGTGCTCCGCCACCGCGTTTCCGCAGCCATCGGGCCAGAGGCAGCAGGCGTGGATGTCGACGGCTGCCTTGGCGAGATCCTGCGCCGCACTCCGGCTCCGTAGGGAACCAGGTCAGTCGAACCACTCGTCTTCGGGATCGAAAGCGGGGATCGGAATGTTCAAAATCCGCATATTCGTCCCGATGGCACGGTGCCTGCAGCCGGGCTTGATCATCACGGATGTCATCGGCTTCACCGGGAAGCATTCACCGTCGAGTTCGATTTCACCTTCGCCCTCGAGCACGACGTAGATTTCCGTCATGCGCTTGTGGTAATGCGTGCGCGCGTCGGTCTTGATGTCGACCAGATGCAGCGTGGCCAGTTGCTCCGGTTCATCACCAAAGGCACGCCGCGCCTGGCCGCACGGACAGGGGACGGCAGGAATGCTGTCGAGCTGGGCGATGGTGTAGTTGTTAGTTTCCATGGGTCACTCTAATGGGGTGCGAATTCCTGATCAATCAAGACTGACATGAGCGCCATGTCTTCTGATGTCAGTTCATCGAAGAATGTCTTGCTCCACACGCAACTAGCAGCCCCCGCCCGGCGCACGATTCCATCTTTTGCAACCACAATCACTTCGGAAAATTGGAGCACTGGCTCCTTCGGGTCATCGTCTTTGTAGTAACGCAGTTCTTTGAACGGCCCGCGATAACGCCGCTCACTCGGTGGATGGGTGCGTTCAAGTTCTTCGACGGCAATGCCATTTTCGATTCTTCCGGAGTTGAACTCCTTCCAGATTGGATGCAGCTCCCGATTCATCTCCCGCCGCACCCACCACCACCGGTAACTCTGAACTCCCGCCGCAATGACAATGAAGATCAGGGCGATAGAGGCAATGAGGGTTCTCGCTGTCACGTTGCTGGTTTTACCATGCAGTGAATGCAGGAACAATGAGATTTGTTGCGGCCGGCGTGAGCCGACGGCAAGCCTCGCAGGAGCGACGATTCCTGCCTACAACTCCGACCGATTGCTCGATCGGGCGGGCGATTTTCTGGCAGGTGAACGAACGAAAGGGAAATTAACGGAAATCACACTGACGGGCGGGAAACCCCATTGACTGTAATCTTTGGGCGGATAAGGTTTGGCGACGATAGATCCATTTGTGGGCGAGCGGTTCGACACAGCAGCTTGGACAATGCGTCGTATCCCATCATTCTCAACGTACCCAATATGTGCGCGTTCCTTGTCTGGTTTCGTGTTTTGTGGTTTGCCTGCGTGCTAATTCTTGTGGCTGATTCAAAGGTGGCGTTGTGCCAGGAATCGACCGTTCGGATTGTCGACCCCAGTTCCGATTGGAGCTACTATGATCGCGGGGCACCACCCGCCGACTGGGTTCGGTTCGATTTCGATGATGGAGCCTGGACGAAAGGGGCGGCACCGCTCGGCTACGGCGATCCTGTCGCGACTGGGCTCGATTTCGGGGGTAACCCGAACGACAAGATTCCCGCCTACTATTTCCGCAAATCCTTCCACATGGACGCTGATCCGAGCGACTTTTCCCATTTCCTGATCAACCTCCGTCGGGATGACGGTGCCGTCGTCTTTCTTAACGGCGTTGAGGTGGGAAGGAGTAACATGCCCGAGGGCGCTGTAAATCATACTACCCTGGCGATCACTCAGCTTTCGGAACCCACCGAGTTCGCGTTCATTCCTATCGAAATACCTGTCGAAAGGATGGTTCTCGGCGTGAATGTGATTGCCGTCGAGGTGCACCAGGGCTCGTTATCGAGCAGTGATTTGGCCTTCGACCTAAGCCTCTCTGGAATCCTGAAAGGCGAAAACCCTGTGGCCACGTCGCGCACCGGAGATATCCAGTATTTTCTTATGAAGGATTCCCGCCGAGTTCTGCGGTTCGATCTGGCCAACGCGGTTTGGCTTTCGCCGTTCTCTGTCGAGGAAGCGGTGCCGGTGCGAATTGCAGCAGACGCGGCTGGTGTGTTCGTAGTCGGAG
>JAGROY010000381.1 GCA_020439995.1 Verrucomicrobiia bacterium | reverse complement strand
GCGGATGGGGCCAAAGCCCAGGTATTTGGTCTACGTCGGGTCAGTGATGACTCATATGTCGTGACGGGAGCCCGCAGCTCGGATGACGACATCTACCAGACGGTAGTGGTGGGCGCTGACGCTCTGGCACCTTACGTCAGCGATACGGAGACATACACGCTCGACGTGTTCGATTCCTACTCAGGTGGCTGGGGCTGGATTGCCTTTGACAATGTGACGGTGCCCGGTGAACTGGTGGTGCCTTCGGAAATCGTATTTGATTTCGAGGATGGCACCCGGCAGGGCTGGACGACGGTTTCCTCAGACACCGATTTGCCGCACGAATTTAAACCGACCAATGAGCAGTCGGAGAATGGTGAGGCGTTTCCCGTGCCTGCGAGTGGCGACTACCAGATGGTACCCCTGGTGTTCGAAGCCGAAGATGGGAACAATGTCAGGGATGGTAATCATACCACGCTGCTGGCACGCTCGCCGGAATTCTATCTCGATGAAGGGGAATTATCGATTGCGATTGTTGGCGGTCAAGCGCACGGGGCTTTGCCTGCCAGTCCGTCCGACCTTGCGGATTCGACTGACGCGGCAGATGGTGCAAAGGCTGAGGGCTTTGGTCTGCGTAGAGTCAGTGATGACTCTTACGTGATCACAGGCTCCCGCAGCACGGATGATGATTTTTACCAGAACGTGGTGGTGAGCGCCGAAGATCTGGCTTCGTATGTCAGTGACACCGAGAAGTATACAGTGGATGTGTTCGACTCGTATTCCGGCGGTTGGGGGTGGATTGCTTTTGACAATGTGGTTGTGCCTGGTCGCCTGGTGAATCCTCTGCCCCCGGTGATTCCAGGGCTGGTCGACACGGATCTCGACGGCATGGACGACGCGTGGGAGACAACTCACGGGCTGAACGTCGGTGTGGACGATAGCGGACTTGATCCCGACAATGACGGGCTGACCAACCTGGAGGAATTCGGACTGAAGACGTTCCCGAATGAGGCAGATACGGATGAAGACGGGCTGAGCGACGGCGTCGAAACGAAAACGGGAATCTATGTGAGCGCCGACGATACTGGCACGCATCCCTTGCGACCGGACACCGACTCGGACGGTCTGCTCGATGGTGTGGAAAATCCTGACATCGCCTACGATCCTAACAACCCGGAAGCAAAGCCCGGCACATCGCCAGTGAATGCTGACACGGACGGCGACGGCGCGGTAGACGGACTGGAGGCCTCCGGCGGAACCAATCCAACCGTGGCTGGTCCTGCGCCCTCGAACATCGAAGGTGGTGGCGTTTTCAAAACACTGAATGTGTGGACGAATGGCAATCTTGAAATCAGTGACGGATTTATCGCGGAGGAAGTTGCTGCAAGTCCAGATCAGGAAGGTTTTGTAAGTATTGAAGCGGAGACGCCGTTCATTCACTTCCACGATAGCAGTCCGCCGCCTGTGTTCCTCGAAGAATCGCGACCGTATCCGTTGTGGGACAACGAGGCTGATGGCTTCGGTGATCGCGACAATTTCATGATCAAGTCGACCGGTCAGTTCAAGCTGATCACCGGTGGCCTCACCACGTTTATCTGCAACAGCGATGACGGCTTCACTCTGTATATCGATGGTGATCTGGCAGGTGAGGCTGGCAACCGCGCGCGCGGCACGACGATCATCGAGCTGGAGCTTGATGCTGGAGTGCATGATCTGGAGTTTATCCACTGGGAGGCTGGCGGTGGTGCGGGTGTTTCGCTGCTCATCTACCGCGGGCACGGGGAAGCTCCGGACTTTGCCTTCACAGCGGCGCGTGAGCCGGAGACCAATCCTTTACAGCCTTATTGGGAATTGCTCGGAGCGTTCGGCGGCAGGTCAGTGCCCTTTGTGTTTACAGATATCGCCTATTCGTCCGGAGGGAATCCCACGGTCGACCTCACCTGGTCATCGCAACCCGGCGAGTCGTTCACCATCGAAAAGAGTTCGAATTTCGTTGACTGGGACGAAATCACTGACGGAGTGGCGAGCGGTGCTGACGCATCAACGACATTTCAGGTCGAGTTGACCGCCCCGGCAGAGACGGAGTTGTATTTCCGCGCTGTGAAAGAACAGTAGCAAAGGCATTGCAGCATTCGGGCTGGGCGTTCAAGATGGAGCACATGTTTGCCCGGTCTTCATGTACTGTAATTCTGATTCTCGCGGGATTCGTTGGGATTGACCTTACGCGGGCTCAGGGGCCGCTACCGCCAGAATCCGCCGAGTTCCTCCATGAACGCGAAAGGTTGAGCAAGACGGTATGGCAACCCGAACAGGTCGCGCAGGCATACGAATCGGCAGTGACGCAAATGTGGGACCGACTCCGCGCTGTGGCGGCAGACAGTCATGGCGCGGCGGGCATCTTTAAAGCGATCGTGTGTGACTCCTGGCTCATGCCTGATGAAGTCATTTCGAAAAAAGAACTGTCCCACGGCATCACCGCGAGCACATTCGATCCGGCCCCGGCGCGGGCCCTGAACCGGGAGGCCTTTGCCTCGTTCATCGACGGCTATGCCGCACAGGGATTCCGGCTGGCGCAGTGTGAATTTCACCACACGGCATTCGAGCCGGGCGAGCGACCGGTTTCGTCGATTGGTTTCCTTCTACATCTGGAGAATCCCGGTGAGCGCATGGTGATTTCCGGCGATGCCCTAATCGAATGGAACGGCGCTCCTGCTAGTGACACCGGGACCTTGCGGGCGCACAGCATCCGGTTGCGGAATGTCAAAGTGCTGACGGCACCATTGCAGGCGGGATTTGTCAAAGTGGGCACGCTTGAGCCCCGGGCCAACGAATTTCAAAGCGCGCACCCGGTGTTGCTCGCCGACCTTGATGGCGACGGCGACCCGGAGATCGTAATCCCGCGCTGGAACCGCCGCTACACGAATGAACTCGCAACCGCGAAGCCACAACTGATCGATGGCGCATTTCTTAAACACTGGAAGCCGCAGGAGGAATGCGGGCTCATCGCTGATCTTACCGGTGACGGTCGCCTGGATTTTGTTACTGTAGTAAAAGGAGATGGCCTCACCCTCTATGTCGGTGGCGAGGGCGGAACGTTCCCCGATCCCGGCCGTATCATTTTTCAAAATGATCAGTTGCTCGCGCCCATGGCTCTGACTGCCGGAGACATCGATGCCGACGGCGATCTCGATGTGTTCCTGACACAGTACAAACCATCGTATGTAGGCGGCCAGATGCCGACGCCTTTCTATGATGCCAATGACGGCTATCCGTCATTTCTTTTGCGTAACGAAGGCGACGGCGCAGCGTTTGTCGACATCACTGCTGACGCTGGCCTGACTGCGAAGCGCAACCGCCGCACTTACAGCGCATCGTTTGTTGATCTCGACGGTGACAGCGATCTCGATCTCTCAGTCGTCAGCGACTACGCGGGCATCGACCTCTATCTCAACGATGGCCGTGGCAAATTCAGCGATGTTTCGCAGTCGCTCGAGCCGAACCGGCTGTTTGGCATGGCACAGGCATTCGCCGATTTCGATGGAGATGCGCAGCTCGACTTGCTGGCGATCGGTATGAGCAGCAGCACCGCGCGGCGGCTCGACAGCCTGGGACTTGGAAGGGGCGATCGCCCGGATTACCAGAAATATCGGGCCGCTATGGGCTATGGTAACCGGATGTATCTTCGGCGTGGAACCGGCTTCATTGCCAGCCCGTTCAATGCGCAAATCGCCCGCACCGGATGGTCGTGGGGAGCCAGCGCATTCGATTTCAACAACGATGGCAACCGCGACATCTATATCGCAAATGGTTTTCGCAGTGGCAAGTCGACGAAAGATTACTGCACCAACTACTGGTGCCATGACCTCTACACCGGAGAGTCCAGGGAGAATCCCAGCCTGGTACCAGTCTTTGCCCAGGCGATGCTCGAATTGAACAAGGGGCTGGTCTCGTGGAACGGCTACGAGCACAATCATCTCAAGATGAACCTCGACGGCAATGGGTTCGAGAATGTGGCATTTCTTATGGGTGCGAGTTTCGAGTACGATGCCCGCATCGCCATCACCGAAGATCTTGATCGCGATGGCCGCGAAGATCTGCTGGTAGGCGAATACACGTTTCTCGGACGCGGATTTCAGTCAAAATTTCACATCTACCTGAACCGGATCGCCGACCCCGGCAAGCGCAACCATTGGATCGAATTCGCCCTGCAACCAGCCCCTGGCCATCCTGTGATAGGAAGCGTTGTCACGATAGAGACATCGCGCGGCAGGCAAATCTACCCGATCGTCGCCGGAGATTCCTTCCTCAGTCAGGACGCTTACACTGCCCACTTCGGCCTGGGGGCGGATGAAAACGTTGAGCAGGTGGAAGTGCGCTGGCCGGGTGTCAAAGCGGATTCGCTCATGAAGATTCAAAACCCTGGCATCGATCGTGTTCATATCCTCAAAGTGCCGGTCAATCACTGACGGGAGAAGCGGGAAAGCTTCAGGCGATGCGAGATTGGCGAGATTCGCTATGGCGATCCGATCAGGAATGTTGCTAGGATAGCCGAATGGTGAAATTTCACACTCGTACGCACGGCAGATCGATTTCGTTTCTCGCTGCCCTTTTGATGTGGATCGGGCTTTCGCAGGTCATTGCCGAGATCCGATGTGGCGCGGCCAAAGTGGACATCAGCCCGGTGAGTTTGCCTGCAATTCAAAACGGCGGATTTCTTGAGGCGTTGATTCAGCGCAATGCCGATCCTCTACATGCACGGGCGATGGTGTTTGACGATGGTGCGGACAAAATCGCCATCGTAGTGGTCGACAGCTGCATGATTCCCCGGAATCTCTGCGATGAAGCGAAAGCACTGGCGCACGAGCAGACCGGGATTGCGATCGATCGCATGCTCATTTCCGCCACCCACACCCACGCAGCGCCGAGCGTCATGGACTACTGTCTTGGTTCACGCAAGGATCCCGCTTACACAAAATTTCTTCCTGGAAAAATCGCAGAGGCCATCGTGGCGGCGCATGCTAAGCGGGTGCCCGCCCGCATCGGGTTTGCCGTCGCCGATGCCAGTGAGTTCACTAAAAATCGTCGATGGATTCGCAGATCTGACAAAATGGTCGATGATCCCTTTGGTGAGCGCACGGTGCAGGCGATGATGCATCCGGGCTACCAGAATCCCGATTTTGTCGGTCCGTCAGGGCCTGTCGATCCAGAACTTTCGCTGCTCAATATCCAGACTCTCGATGGCAAGCCGCTCGGACTGCTTGCGAATTTCTCGATGCACTATTTCAGTGGGCATCCGGGAGCATCTTCCGACTACTATGGCCGTTTCGCGGAGGCGATGCACGGGCGTCTTGCTCCGGGGGAGAAAGACTTTGTCGCCATCATGTCGCAGGGCACCAGTGGCGATCTGTGGTGGGGCGACTACGCACTTCCTAAAGCGCAAACCTGGGACATCATCGAGTATACCAACCGGCTGGCCGCGCTGGCAGAAGGCGCCCTGCAAGGAATCCAGTACAATAGCGACGGCGACATTGCCATGAGCGAGGAGCGAACCACCTTCGGCAGACGCTTGCCCGATGAGAAACGGCTGGCGTGGGCGGACGAGAAACTGAAGGAAATGGGTGACCACCGCCCGCGCAATCAGCCGGAAGTCTATGCCGAGCAGGCACGCTGGATTGCTGAGAATCCAACTGAGGAAGTAACCCTGCAAGCCGTCCGTATCGGCGATATCGCGATCACCGGGCTACCGAATGAAGTGTATGCCATCACCGGACTGAAATTGAAGGAGCGGAGTCCGCACGCACACACCTTCAATATGTCACTGGCGAACGGGGCAGCGGGCTACATTCCTCCGCCAGAACAGCACGCGCTGGGAGGCTACACCACCTGGCCGGCTCGGACAGCGGGGCTCGAAGTGGATGCGGAGCCGAAGATGGTAACCATGTTAGAAAAAATGCTCGGATCGCTGACTGCCGATGGCAGAGGACGAGCGGATAAGTCCGGGGCGCTCGATCTGCAACCCCTGCCTGCTGAACAGCGGATCGCTTATCTTAATTTTGCTGATCTTGAGGTTCCCAATGCAAAAGGCAGGATGGCGTTCGCAGTGCCAGGAATCGAATCGCCGCTCGCCGCAGATGGCCGGGCTCTCGGATTTGCCGGAGGCAGCTATTCACTTCCTCTTCCTGATGTTGCAGCCCCATTATCGATCGAACTCTGGATCTGGAACGGATTCCCCAACAATGCCCGTGATATCACCGGATACGTTTATTCACTCCGCAACCATGTGCTTGGAATTTCCGGAACCGCAGCCACTGCTCCTGGGCGTCTGTTTTTTGCCAACGAACTGGGACGGACGGAACTGATGCCCCGCGCGTGGAATCACATTGTGGTCACTACAGATGGCAGGAACACTGTTAGCGTTTATCTCAATGGAAATCCAGAACCCGAGATCCAGACGACCAGAGCGCATTCCGGACCTAGCATTCTGCGGCTTGGTTCGGACGGTGACGACACGGCCAACTTCGAAGGGCGCATCGAGGAAGTCAGTCTTTTCAGCAAAGCGTTTACTCCCGAGCAAGTTGCAGAGCGGTTTCGTTCATTCGGCATTGCCGCTCCGATAAAGCCGGAATGGGGTGAACCTCGCGATCCGGAACCGGAGAAACCAAAAACCTCTCAGATGGAGTCCGCGCCGCTGTCGCCAGCCGAAACCATCGCGGCGACTCATGTGGCGGACGGATTTGTGTTAGAGTTAGTGGCAGCCGAACCCGAAATCGCTGATCCGGTGGCGATCGACTGGGGGCTGGATGGCAAGCTGTGGGTTGCCGAAATGGCGGACTATCCTTACGGCATGGACGGAGAAGGAAAACCGGGCGGGCGCGTGCGCTACCTTGAAGACACGGATGGCGACGGCAGATACGAGAAATCGACGCTGTTCGTAGATGGTTTGCGCTTTCCCACCAGTGTGATGGCCTGGCGGGATGGCGTACTGATCACTGCCGCGCCCGATCTGATATTTGCCAATGATCCAGACGGTGACGGTGTTGCGCAAACCAAAGTGTTGTTCAGTGGCTTCGTCCAAGGCAACCAGCAGCTGCGCGTCAACAGTCTGCGCTGGGGGCTGGATAATCGGGTTCACTGCGCAAGTGGAGGGCATCACGTTGGTTTCGGCAAAGACACCGTGATCGTCAATGCTGCCGGGGATGCGGTGGCGCTCGGGAGTCGTGATTTCCGTTTTGATCCGGACACTGGCGTGCTGGAACCGGAGTCCGGTCCATCGCAGTTCGGCCGGGTACGAGATGACTGGGGGAACTGGTTCGGCGTACAGAACAGCTGGCCGTTGTGGCACTACGTTCTGCCAGACCGCTACCTGCGGAGAAACCCGTCTTTCGCACCGCCCGATCCACGGGTGCAGGTGCGCGCGCCTGGCAATCCGCGCATTTATCCTAACAAAGCCATACAGAGACGTTTCCACAGCTACGAACAGGCCGGGCGCTACACTTCAGCGTGCGGACCATCGATTTACCGCGATGACGTTCTCTTCCCGGGATCCGGCGAATCTATGACGGCATTCACCTGCGAGCCATTTCACAATGTGGTGCAGCGCCACCGGGTCCAGCGTGAGGGCGTTTCATTCAAAGGTGAACGCGCGGACGATGGCGATTTCGATTTTTTTGCCTCTGGCGATCGCTGGTGCCGCCCGGTAATGAGTAGAACTGGCCCCGATGGCGGCCTCTACATCGTCGATATGTATCGTTACATGATCGAGCATCCAGACTGGCTTCCTCCCAATGGGCGTGAGGAGTTGAAGCCGTTCTACCGCTCGGGCGACGACCGGGGCAGGATCTACCGGATCCGAAAAATCGATGCGCCGCTGCGGAAGGTGGAGCCGGTTGACGTGGCTGACGTCGATCAGTTGATCCTGAGTCTTCAGAGTCCCAATGGTGTCCTCCGTGACCTTGCTCACCGCTACCTTCTCAGCTCTACATTGGCGGAAGAACACAAGAACACGTTGGTCGCCATGGTGCTGGAAGGCAGCCAAACGGGACAGCTCCATGCGCTTTGCGTTCTCGATGGAAAGTCAGCGCTGTCCACCACTGTGCTGATGGATGCATTGAAATCAGGCTCTTCCGGCCTCCGTCGCAATGCCATTCGGATTGCTGAGAGTCATGAAGCCTCCAGCTCTCAGTTAGTCGAGAGGCTGACCGATCTCAGTCGAGATCCAGATCCATCGGTCAGGCTTCAGGCAATCTTCTCGCTGGGTGAAGTGGAAGGCGACGTCGCAGGTGAGGCATTGGTAGCCGCAGCAAAGAATCCATCGAACACTGGAGCGTTCTTCAATGCGGCGATCATGAGTTCCGCATCTCGACATATTGAAGCCCTCGTGGCGGCGGTAGATGAACTGTCGGAAGAATTTGCCCGCCCGCTGTTTGCGCTGGCGTGGGGTGGCCCGGCGATGGCTCCATTGTTGCGAGCGACCACTGGCGAAACGGTACGCGGACTGGAACTCACGGCGGACTATTTCGCGACGATGGATGAACGGGGAAAGGGTGGCATCGTTGCCAATACAGAGGCAGCAAAGGAACTCGAATGGCTTGAGACCGTGCACATACCATCGATCACACGAAGGGCAGGACAGCTGGCAGCTGACAGAACTCACACGGTTGATCATCGACTGGCTGCCATTCGTCTCCTCGGCAGAAATTCCAATGGTTTGGCGATCCTTGAGGAGGTTCTTAATTCTGTGGATGAATCAGAAGCGCTGCGACTGGCAGCGCTCGATCGACTGCTGACTAACGATGCGTATGCATCCGGGAAGGCGTTCGATTGGTATGCTCCATTGCCACCAGTGATGCGTGTCGCCTTGATCGATCTATCGCTGCGCCGGAAACCGGCTACCCTGGCTCTGCTTGGGCGTATCAAGAGTGGAGCCATCCCGGCCATTAGCATTCCAGCTGCCCAGCGGCAGCAACTTCTTAGTTCGAATGATGACGCCATCCGCGCGATGGCGGAGGAATGCTTCACGCCGCTGGTGAAGACAGATCGCACGGAAACGATTGCGGCGCTGGCGGTCGGTGTTCACGGGCTCAATGACACAGGCACCGGGGCTGCCACTTTTGAAGCTCGCTGCGCCACGTGTCACTCGATGAAAGAGGGAGCTGCAAGAGTCGGGCCGGACTTGAGATCGATCACGGACAGATCGATCGACGGGCTGCTCACGGCGATTGTCGACCCCAGTCGCAGTGTGGATCCGGGCTACGTCGGTGTCACCGCCGAACTGAAAAACGGGGAAACGTTGTATGGTCGAGTGCACTCCGAGACCGGGGCCGGCTACAATTTGCTGCTTCTGGATGGAACAATGAAGGGAATCGCCCGGGAATCGTTGTCCGAGATCAGGCTGGCTCAGACTTCTCTGATGCCGGACGGGCTGGGAGCGGGACTAACACCGCAACAACTCGCAGATCTGCTTGGATATCTGAGAGGGCTGGGCAGTGGAAGGTAGTAGGGAATAGATAAGGCGCCAAGCGTTACTTCCGGCAAACGAGGAGCGATTCGAGCTACTGTAGCTGAAACGAGTGTGAGAGGCTTAACCTCGCTTCCGACACAACCACCAGTGAAGTGGGATCCCTGCGATGACCAGCACTCCTGTGAGCCACATGCATCCTGGGCCGAGCATCCATCCCCAGCGGGTGAAGAATGTTAGATCGGATTGCGTGAAAAGGTAGCTATCCAGAACGCCTCTGCGCATGAGGGGCAGCTGCGCGCGCGTGTGGCCCAGTGAGTCGATAATCTGGGTCACACCGGATGTTGCCGCGACAGCGATCCAGCGTCCATTTTCCGCAGCGCGGTGGCGGAAGAGTTGGGCGTGTTGCACATGCTGTTTCTCCGACCAGGATTCGGAATCCATAGTCGGTGCTGCGATCAATTCTGCTCCGGCGAGGGTCATCCGTCGCACGACGTCCTGGAAGTCGACGTCAAAGCACACGGGCATCCCCATTTTTCCAAAAGGAGTGTCGACTGTGCCCGCTGTGGTTCCAGCAATGCCATCGTTGAAAAAATGCACCGGGTGGTTCTTGTCGTGGTATCCGAGGATGGCATCGGCCGAGATGGCGCAGGCCATGTTGAACCAGGCGCTGCTGCCGTCTGGTGCCTCGCGGGTGGGCTCCATGCGGCGGGTGCCTATTACCGCGATCGCGTTCCGCTGATTCAGGAAAGCCTGCAGTTCGCCCAGCTGCCGCTCCTGATCCATGAGGGCGTAGGGGACGGAATGTTCCGGCCAGATGACGAGGTCAACATTGCCGGGGACGGATGCGCTTTGATCAAGATGATGCTTGAATGCTCCGCCTTCGTTCTGCAAGGCGATTACCCTTACAGGTGTGCCATCGCTGGCTGGCACGGATCTGGGAATGAGGACACTGGCGTAGAGTAAGATGAGCACCGATCCGCCGAGCCAACGACAACGTCGATGGGTGAGCAGGGCAGCGGCAAGGATTACCAGAAAGGTGACGCCGTAGGTGCCGATGAGTGGTGATAGCCAGCCGGGGGGCAGTGCAACTCCCGGGGTGATCCAGGGGAATTTCAGAACAAATACTTCGGAGCGAAAATGTTCGACACCTGTCCAGAGGAGCGCAGCGAAAACGGATGTCCCGAGCGCGTTCTGGAATTGCAGTGAACCCACCCGGTAGAAATAGCTGAAGATCCCAGTGAATCCTCCAAGGATCATCCACAGCACGATCGATAGTACGTCGAACAGATTCCACAGCCAGGACATGGTGACTGCGAACAACAGCGTACCATTGACCAAGCCTGCCAAAAATGCCGTGCGAGGAGACATTTCCCTGATACCCACCAACAACATCCAGGACATGAGCGGCATCACCCACCACACGTAGTAGGGGGCGAACGCCAGCGTGCCGGGAAGTGGAGCAAGCACGACGAGCGACCAGGCCAGCAGCTTGGACGGCGGCGCTTGAACAGGTGTTGCGGGCTCGGTCATTCTTCCGTTTGAACGACAATGGACTGCTCATCCATAGGTAAGAGTCAGCGTATCGGTTACTTTTTGTCCCTCCGATAAAGATGTTTGAGAATTTTGCGCGAGGCCCCTACAGTCGCCGACATGAAGCTCACTGGAATATCTGACGAAGCAGGCACACCTATCGAAACACAGATCCGCGCCCACAAGGAGCTGGGCTGGGACACGATCGAAGCGCGATTCCTCAGCGTCGGTGAATTTGAGAAGGGGAGCATTCACGAGATTCCAGAAGCGGCGTTCGCGTTGGCTGCCGCAAAATTGAAAGACGCTGGTGTCAGTGTGTATGCCGTCGGATCGACAATCGGGAACTGGGCGCACAGCATTGAAGATCCGTTCTCGATTACCGAAGCGGAAATCGAGCGCTGCATCGACCGCATGGGCAAGCTGGGATCAAAGTGTGTGCGGATCATGAGCTATGCGATTCTACAGGATGCGGACAAACGCGATCTGCTCGAGCAGCATGCAGCGGAGAGATTCAAGCGCGTCCGGGAGATTGTGAAGAGATTCAGTGATGCGGGAATCGTGGTGGTTCACGAGAACTGCATGAACTACGGAGGCATGGGCCCTGACTATGCGCGGGAGATGATCGCGGAGGTTTCCGGCATGAAATGGGTGTTCGACACCGGTAATCCTGTGTTCAATCGCGACCGCAACAAGCCGGAGCCGCAGCCGATGCAGGACGCGTGGGAAATGTATCAAGTGATCAAGCCTCACATTGCGCATGTTCACGTGAAGGATGCCATCTGGCATGAGGAGAATGCCCACTGCGAATACACCTATCCTGGCAAAGGTCACGGAAGGGTGCGGGACATTTTGAAAGACCTTTCTGACAATGGATATGACGGCTACATCTCGATTGAGCCCCATGTTTCAGCCGTGTTTCACGACGCTGATGCTGCGGATGTGGATCCTGATCAGAAGGCAAGGGAGCAGTTTGAATCCTACGTCCGCTATGGCCGAGAACTTCAAGACTTGATCTCGACGCTTTAGGACTAATACCCTAGTCTCGTTTGCCATGACTACCCGCCAACGAGTCCTAGTTGTTTTCTGTCTTGCGCTCTTCCCAATCATCTGGGTAGGTGCGGATTTCCTGTTAGCCCAGTATCAGGCCCTTGTTACTGTGAAATCTTCAGGGCCGACGCTTCGCTGGTATAAGGGGAACACGCATACTCACACTCTCTGGAGTGACGGCAATGATTTCCCAGAGTCCGTGGTTCGTTATTACAAGGACAACGGCTACAACTTCCTTGCTCTGACCGATCACAATGTCCTCAGTCGGGGAGAGCGATGGATGGCAGTGAGCGAAGTGGTGAATCGGCGCAAGACGCTCGGCCATCCGACGATGGAAAAGTACCGCGCTCTGTTCGGCTCCGACTGGGTGGAAACTCGAAAGGCCGAGAAAGACGGAGCAGAAGAGGTCAGACTGAAGGGGCTGGAAGAGTTTCGAGGAATGTTTGAGAAAAAGGGCGAGTTCCTATTGATCGAAGGCGAAGAGGTCACCGACTACTATAAAGATGGCGAGCATCGGCATGAAGTGCATATCAATGCAGTCAATCTGGGAGAGAAGATTTCTCCTCAGAACGGAGGCTCCGTGCAGGAAGTCATTGCGAACAATCTTCGAATGATCCGCGAGCAGGAGGAACGTCTGAAGCGGCCGATCCTTGTGCATCTCAATCATCCCAATTTTCAGTGGTCGATCAAGCCCAGTGAGATTGCGAATGTCATCGATCAGAGGTTCTTTGAAGTCTACAATGGTCACCCGTACATCAATCACCTGGGGAGGGAAGCTTCCGAAGGTGTCGAGGCAGTCCCCGGCGACGAGCAGATCTGGGACATCGTGAATACCATCAGGATTAAGGATCTTAAAGTGCCCCCGCTATTAGGCGTAGCAACCGATGACGCTCACCACTACCATGGCGGCGAATCCAGTCCAGGTCGTGGCTGGGTCATGGTGCATGCAAAAAAGCTGGCCGCACCCGATCTTATTGGAGCTATGCGGGACGGTCGATTCTATGCATCCTCTGGAGTTACCCTCGCGCTGGTGCATGACGATTCCGACTCACTGCGAGTCGACATAGAACCGCAAGAAGGTGCCACTTACGTCACCGAGTTCTTCGGAACACGGAAGGACAGTGATCCTTCCAAGACCGGTGAGCTGTTGGCCAGCTATGAGGACACTCAGGTGATTTACTACTTTTCCGGTGATGAGCTGTTCGTGCGTGCCCGGGTTACATCCAGCCTGAATCATCCCAATCCGTCGTTTGAAGGTCAGAAGCAGCAAGCGTGGACGCAGCCAGTTGGCTGGAAAGTACATCTACCGGCCCCGCCAGAGACATTGGCAGAGAAGGAGCCAGCCGCCGTGACAAATTGAGTAGGTGCTCGTGAGGAGTGGAAATCGATGGCTCACTTCGGTGGGGCTCATCATGATCCATTCACGCGATCGCAAACTCATCATCTGCCGGAGATGCCCCGAGGGAACAGGTAACTCTGGGATCGTTGGCGGCGAGGTGGGTTAGAATGTGGAACACGGTCTCGGGATCGGCGTCAACGAATTCTGACAATGCGAATGCAGTGACTGCTGATGGCTGTGCCGTCAGGGCTGCTCTCACTTCCTTCATGGAGGCGAGGAACTTCCCAGCAGCCTTCTTGCCAGCTTCGACCCCCGGCTGGTGATAGGCATTGATATTGACCAGCGACGCGTAGAATGAGACAGCTCGCTCGAATGCGGCGATCAGGGCACCGAGGCGTCGGGCGTCGACGGCCGGAATGCTCAGGGTGACGGACTCGCGCTGGCCTTCCCAGAGGGCGGAGCGGGTGCCGCGAAGGAATCCCTGCAGGTAATCGCCGCTGGTCGTGCCGGGCTCCACTTCGAGCTGCGCGCGCTCGTCGTTTCCACTGGTGCGCACCTCGATGAAGGTGGCGAAGAAATTGTCGATACCGTCCCGCAGCTGCTGGACGTATGCGTGCTGATCGGTCGATCCCTTGTTGCCATAGACGGCGAGGCCCTGATTTACGATCGCGCCGTCGCGGTCTTTTTCTTTACCCAGCGACTCCATGATCAGCTGCTGTAGATACTTGCTGAACAATTCCAATCGGTCTTTATAGGGTAAGACGACCATATCCTTTTTGCCTTTTCCATCACCGGTGGAATACCAGCACAGGGCGAGCAGCATTGACAGGTTTTCTGCTACCTGGGTTGAGCGCGTGCGCGTGTCCATGTCCGCAGCGCCTTGCAGCAGCGCAGCGATATCGATGCCCTGGAGCGCTGCTGGAACCAGTCCTACGGTGCTCATGAGTGAGGTGCGACCGCCGATCCAGTCCTCCATGGGGAATCTTTTCAGCCAGCCTTTATCGATGGCTTCCTGATCAAGCTTGCTGCCGACTCCGGTGATTGCGATTGCGTGCCGGGCAAAGTCCAGTCCCCGTGCTTCGTAGGCGGCAGCGGCCTGCAGCATTCCATTGCGTGTCTCCGCCGTGCCGCCGGATTTTGATGTCACGATCGATAGCGTTTGCGCGAGGCCATCGCCGATCTCGTCCAGCACCCGGGCCATGCCATCGGGATCGGTGTTGTCGAAGAACCATGTCCGAAGCGGAGCATCGTGGTCGACCAGGGCGTGTTTCAACAACTGGGGCCCGAGAGCGGAGCCTCCGATGCCGATGCAAAGCACATTTTGAAACGGCTGTCCGCTCGGGGCATGGATGCTGCCACTGTGAACTGCAGTTGCAAAGTCAGTCGCAGCCTTGATGCCTGCCTGAATCTGGTCGCGCAGCTGCGGGGTGGGTGCCAGTGCCGCATTGCGCAGCCAGTAGTGGCCGACCATGCGTTGCTCATCCGCATTGGCGATGGCTCCAGATTCCACTTCCGCCATCTCCTTAAAGGCGATGGCGCAGAGAGGTGCCATTTTCTCAAAGAATCCTGCGTCAAACCGCACGCGACTACAGTCGATCGATATTCCCAGATCCGGGTATCGCAGGTAGTGATCGCAGAAGGCTTGCCAGTCTGGCGTGGCAGCTGGAGAATGTAGTGCGGACGAAGAGTCTCTCATTGCAAGCTAGGTGCCAAACAATGCAGGCTGACACAAGTGGTTTTCGCCGAAATTTGCGCCAGCCCGGAGTCCTCCGCCATCAGGCCACCAGCCGTGGGGCGCTGTTTTTCGACATCCGACGACGGTAGAGAGTGGGGGATTCGCCGACAAATTTCAGGAAGCTCCGGTTGAACTGGGAGAGCGACTGGTAGCCGACGTCGTAGGCGATTTCAGTGATTCGGCGGTTTGCTTTGAGCAGCTCACCTTTTGCCATCTCGATTCGCTGACGATTGACAAATTCGGTGAATGTCATGCCCGTCGCCTGTTTGAAGACTTTGCACAGGTAGAAGGTGCTCACGGATACTTCTTCCGCTACGGCTTCGAGGGTAAGCTTTTCGTCGATGCGGTCCATAATGAAGGCCTTCGCCTTGCGGACGGTTTCGGGTTCGGAGCTGCGTGCTTCGAGAACGATCCGGTTCATGAATGCACTGAGCTGGAGCGAGAACGCGCTGAGGATGGTCATCATTCCCGCATAGCTTCTTTCATCGATGACTGGGCTGCCTGCGTAGAGTTCTGTGAGTTCTCGTGCGGTGGCTGGCGAGCAACCATTCGCCTTTAGATTTTCGGAAAGAGTGACGCATTCTTCTGTGGTCGGTTTGTGGCTGAGGACTTGTCCGGTTTTGAGGTGTCCCACTGTGTGCCCGCCTAGCCGAACGGGAATTGCTGACTCGTTCATTCCGGCAAAACATTTCTGAGTGCGGGTGCGCTCGCCAGCCTCCTGCATGAGGCACTTCTGGGACATCTTGCACTGGGCGCAGGGATGGTACCCGCTGTTGAGGGCTTCGCAGAACCGATTGTGGTTTGGCCCCTGATGGCAAACGGAAAATCCAGACTCGCCGACAGCAACAAGAACAAGCGGAAGGCCGGTAGCAGCTTGAAATCCTTCTTGATACACTTTAAAAAACGAGGATGATCTGAGTTTCTCGATGAGGGCAATGTCGGTGTCGGTGGTGTGTGCGGTCATTTTAGAATCAGGATTGGGTTATTAGCTGAATCGGTTCTCTCAACTCACTGACCGTAGATTGACGCTGGCCATTCCGATATTGTCTCTAATCGCAGTTGACGCGTACGCAGTTTGCGTACGCACTACGGCGTAGAGGCCCTTCAGGCTCGTGATTCAGCCCAGCGCACAGCGTGCAGCATCAACTCCTTGCTGTCGCGCAGGCACAATTTCTCACGGATATGCGCGCGGTGGGCATCCACGGTTCGCGGGCTGCACTGAATGCGGTCGGCGATTTCTTTGCTGCCGAGCCCGGCTCCCAGCAGTTCGAACACTTCCAGCTCGCGGTCTGTGAGCCGCTCCATTGGGTCGTCCGCAGCCGCAGCCGTCCCCAGCCCGCTAAAAAGTTCAACGATCCGGCGTGACATTTTCTCACTTACAAAGACACCTCCCGAGAGCACGACACGGATGGCTTCGATCAATTTGTCAGCCGCTTCCTCCTTCATCACGTAGCCTCTGGCTCCAGCGCGAAGTGCGCGCTCGGTGTACACTTCCTCATCATGCATCGAGACCACCAGCATCTTTACATCACTGTTGAGCGCGCGAAGATCCTTGATCAGCTCGATTCCACTTTTGTCTGGCAGGCTGATATCCACCACCACAAGATCAGGATGCTGATCAACGACAATTTGCACGGCTTCCCTCGCAGTCCCGGCTTCCGCGACGACTGCCATATCATTCTCAAACCTGATCAGCTGAGCTAGTCCGAAGCGCATGACCGGATGGTCATCGACGAGCAGAATTTGTTTCTTGGCAATGGAAGGATCAGACATGGGCGAGGTGTTTTCGGGGAACAGTTGCCTTTACACAGATGCCGCCGTTTCCCCCATCTGGATGTTCAGTGTTTGGTTCGATCGAAAGCTCACCATCGAGTAATTCCGCACGGTGCCTCATGCTGAGCAGGCCCAGACCGTTCGATTTGGCGGAAAGCTCCTCACTGCAGCCACTGCCATTGTCGCGGATCACCAGGATGATC
>JAGROY010000380.1 GCA_020439995.1 Verrucomicrobiia bacterium | reverse complement strand
TTACATCTTTTTGACCGCTCACCCGGCGCAATCATGGTACCCTAACATCACTTTCTAAGCGCGAATTGTCCAGTAATATTATTTAGCTCTATCAGCACCAGCCACTTCTGGACTGACATGGGAAAACCCTGCCGGTGAGAATGCCTGGATCAATACTTGTTCCCACTTTGCCCACAGATCTGGTATGCTTTGCCATATGCGAACACGTTCAGCCCATTCACTCTCCCGGCGCACGATGTTGCGCGGTCTTGGCGTTACGATGGCGGTACCGTGGCTGGAATCGATGCCAGCTTTTGCTGATGCTCCCAGCAGCCGGGCGGAAGATGGTGCCGATGCTCCGGTTCGACTGGGTGTGTTGTTTGCCGGAAACGGTTTCCACAGCCGCGAATGGTGGGCGGAAGGAAGCGGCAAGGACATGAAGCTGGGCAAAGTACTTGCCCCCCTCCAGTCGAAGGCCGACAAGCTGCTTTTTATTCGCGGTCTCTATAATGCGGAGGCGCTCAAGGGAAACATTCACAGCTCGATGACTGGAAACTTGCTCTCCGGAGCGCCACTGGCATCGGGCGGGGAAATCCGTTCCGGCACCAGCTTCGATCAGGTCATCGCTCAGCACCATGCGGGTGCCACACCGGTTCCCAGCCTTGTCCTAGGATGCGAGAAGGCCAATCCATCCGTGCACAAGAACTACTCGATGCTCTACAGCTCGCACATCTCCTGGAGTTCACCCACTACGCCCACACCGCTGGAAGTTTACCCCGCGCTGGCCTTTGACCGACTGTTCAGCAATGAGGCAAAGCGCGGCGATAAGAGCGTGCTCGATGCGATTCTGGACGATGCAAAATCGATGCGCCGGAAAGTCAGCTCATCGGATCAGCAGAAACTGGACGAATACCTCAACTCGGTTAGAGAAGTGGAACAACGCATCTCGAACGCTGGCAAGCGCGGTGAGTTGCAGGGCTGGAAGCCGACGCTGGCCAAACCGAACATCCCCCGCCCTCCTGAAGGCTATCCGCAAGACGTCGGCGAGCACATGCGACTGATGTGTGACATCCTGGTGCTGGCATTTCAGACGGATACCACTCGCGTGTGTTCGCTCAAATTGAACAACGACCACTCGTCCCTGCGATTCCCGAATCTTGGGATCGACTACATGATCCACCACCTGCTGTCCCACGCAGATACCGAGGACTGGCTCACCGTGAATCAATTTTTCATCAAGCAACTCGCCTACATCGCGGACAAGCTCGACGCCATCCAGGAAGGAGAGCGCACCGCGCTGGACAACACCTTGCTCATGTTCTGCTCCAGCATGCTCACCGGCAGCCATGATGCAACTCAGCTGCCAGTCGTGATCGTCGGTCGTGGCGGCGGCAAGCTGGAAACCGGGCGGACGCTAGACTATCGGGGCAAGGAAAACCGCAAGATGTGCAGCCTCTATCTCTCCCTCATGGAAAAATACGGGATTATGCTGCCTGCGTTTGGAGATTCCTCCGAAAAGCTCGTAGAAGTGTAGCGTCCCAGGAATTTGGAGAATTCGGTGTGAAATGGCGACAAAAACCATTGCGCCCGGCGGTCAAGTGGTTCATGAAATGACGAGAGAATGCCTACTTACGTTTACGAAACCATTCCCCAGAATGCCGGAGAAGAGCCGCACCGGTTTGAGCTGCGCCAAAGTATGATGGACGCAGCGCTGGTCGTACACCCGGAAACCGGCGAGCCAGTGCGGCGGGTGGTCAGTGGCGGACTTGGATATTTGAAAAAAGGAGGAGCCTCGCCTTCGGCGGTGCAGGCGGCGCCGGGATGAGCGCGACCTGGTGGGTGCGGTTGCACTTGATCACTCTTCTTCCCTCTCATCCCCCTTCGCCTCGCGAATCAAAATGACTGTCCGCCATTTCATCGTCGGCACTGCTGGCCATATCGACCACGGCAAGAGTTCGCTCGTCAAAGCACTTACCGGCGTCGACCCCGACCGCCTGCCCGAAGAGAAGGCGCGCGGCATGACCATTGACCTCGGATTTGCCCACCTGCAGATTCAAGATCCTGACGATCCTGACATGCTCTATGACATCGGAATCGTCGATGTCCCCGGGCACGCGGACTTTGTAAAAAACATGGTCGCCGGTGTTGGCTCCATCGATCTGGCTTTGTTCATCTGTGCCGCCGATGACGGCTGGATGCCGCAGTCGGAGGAGCACTTGCAAATCCTTTCTTATCTGGGCGTCGAGCATGCACTAATGGCGATGACCAAGTCTGACCTCGCCGACGATCTGGAGTTCACTGTTGAGATGGTGCGCGATGACATCAGCGGCAGCGCCTTTGACGGTATCGAGATCGTGCCCACCTCATCGATCAAACGAACCGGAATCGATGAGCTGAAGGCTGCGCTTGCGAGAAAGCTGCGGGACGTTCCTGATCCGATCGACATTGGCAAACCAAGACTGCCGGTAGACCGGGTATTCTCTCCTCACGGGATCGGCACCGTAGTGACCGGCACATTGATCGGCGGTGAATTTTTAAAGGGAGCACCGGCAGTGGTTCAGCCACGCGGCCTGGAAACCCACTTGCGCAATATCCAGAGTCACAGCGCAGATCAGGAAAAAGCGCTGCCCGGAATGCGCACCGCTCTGAATCTTACAGACATGCCCATTGCCACCAGAGAGCGGCGCGATGGCATCCACCGTGGTGACGTGGTGACGCTGCCGGGCCTTGGCGAGCCTTGCGATACCCTTGATGTTTTGTTAGAGAAAGGCGACCGCGATGTCCGTGGCCAGCCATCAGCAACCATTCCGATCAAAAACGGCCAGAAGGTTCGTTGGCACCACGGCGGCGCCAACTACGGGGCACGTGTGCTTTTTCTTGGCACCAAATTACTGGAGCGCGGGCAGAAAGTGATTGCCCAGTTACGCTTTGACGAACCGGTTTACGCGTTCGCGGGTGATCGCTTTGTCCTGCGCGACTGGGGAAAGCGTTCCACGATCGCCGGCGGCATCGTGCTGGATGCCGATGCAAAGCGACGAATCTTCCGGCAAGTCCGGCAGAAGGAGTTTCTCGAAAACAGGGCTGCCGCACCAGACGATGTGGCAACTTACGCAGCCACCTTGCTAGAACGTGACAAAGCAGTTCCGCACACCGGATTTTTGGCCAAGTCACGCTTCAGCAAACAGGCTATCGATGCCTCGTTGCAAGAACTGACAGAAGCAGACATTGCAACCATTCAGGGCAAGCTGATCGTTGATCAGGTCTGGTGGAAGCGCATGTTTGAGAAGGCGAGCAGCCTGATCCGCGACCACCACGAAGCTCATCCAGAGCACATCGGATTGTTGATTAACAACCTGCGCCCTAAGCTCACCTCCAGCCTGCCTGACCCGAAACTTTTCGATCCTCTGCTGGAGGCGCTTTGCCAAAATGGGTTCGTGCGTGCCGGCAAAAGCGTCCGATGGGGCGAACACTCACCAAAACTTCCCGACAACCTCGCCGCAGCAGGCGACCGCATCCGCGCCGCACTCAAAGCCAATCCCCTCGAGCCCCCCAACCCGAAAGAACTCGCGCCAACCGACACCGACACCAAGGCGCTCAAGTTTTTGCTCGAAACTGGCGAAGCCATTCAGCTGAGCGACAAAGCAATCATCCTTGCAGAGGTGTTCGAATCAGCGAAATCGCGTATCGTCGATTACATCCGCACCAACGGCGCATCCACCGCCAGCGACCTGCGCCAGGCCGTCGACACCACACGCCGAATCATGATCCCTCTGCTCGAAAAACTCGACAGCGAAGGCACCACCCGCCGCGATGGCGAGATACGAGTGCTGAGATAATTCCCCTCGTCAAATCTCCATTGAAGAACAATGTTCTCTCGTAAAATAGACACAGACACTGAGATTCGGCTAAGCCTTCCTCAATATGCAGAAGAAATTTTCACATTGACCGATACCAATCGGAGTTTTCTTCGCCAATGGCTCCCGTGGCTTGACCAAACACAGACTGCCGCCGATACGCGAGAATTCATCGTAGAACAGCTGCATCGATTCGCAAAAGGCGAGGCTGTTCACGTTACAATTTTCGTGAGTGATTCAGTAGCGGGAGTTGCTGGTTTTAATCAGATAGATAGGGCAAATGGGATCGGCACCATCGGGTATTGGTTGGCAGAAAAATACAACGGTCGAGGCATCATGACTCGCGTTGTTTCCGACCTTATTGCTATAGCGCGAGACACTTTGATGCTACAGAAGATCGATATTCGCTGTGCCACCAACAATCACAAAAGTCGAGCTGTCCCTGAACGCTTAAAGTTCCACCATGAGGGAACTTTACGACGTGCAGAGAATCTCTATGGCACTTGGGTGAATCATGAGATCTACGCGCTTTTACTGCCCTACGGCGAAGGTGACACACCGAATCCCTGACCACCTCGTGTTCCCCGCGTTAACCACTCCCCGAGTCAAAGCCTCACCTTCAGTCAGGGATCCAGCGGGCTATGGCTGGCTATCCAACAAATCAAAATCATATTTTCACATGCCGATCGCGAATACATTGTCGAAAATGTCGAATATCATGAAACCGATTAAATCGATATAGTTAAAGTTTAATGTTACTAATAGCAATTCTGCGCGTAGCACCAAGGTGGTTCAACGGTCATTTCCCATATTTTTGTAACCATTCAGGTCTGAGGT
>JAGROY010000055.1 GCA_020439995.1 Verrucomicrobiia bacterium | reverse complement strand
GGAGTGAAAGTTCGCCGCGTCCGGCATCGTTCGCCAGCCAGGGAATGGAAATTGTCTCACCCCGGCGTGCGTGAATCGTGCGCGGATAGGTGCGGCGGTCGGTCGGCAGGATCCAGCGGTAATCGCGTCCGTTCGGCGCGGTGGCTCGCACGCGGTAAATGCCATCGAGTTCGCCCAGATCGATGGTTCCATTCGCGTCGGTTTTGAGTGTGACGCGGACATCGGTGCGGAAGTCGTCGCGGCGCAGGTTTAGGTTGATCGCGCTGTCCCGCTTCGCCTCGCCAGTGCGGCCCAGTTCCTGCAGTCGCCACTTGCCATCCACCTTGCTCAGGAACAGATCGCTCACCTGGTCGGTGGTTTTGATCTGGTTGATCGAAACTGTATCGCTAGCTGAAAGCGCTACCTTGTCGCTCTGTGTCGTGCTCTTGACCTTGCAGTCCAGCTGGAATGACAGTGATGCCAGGCCATCGGGAACGCGGAATGTATGGGTCGATTCCTTGTGCGGGAAGAGCTTGAAGTCTGGAACCGTGGACGATGAAGGCACGCCGTCGAGTCCGGTCGAAACGATGGTGAGCGTCACTTCTTCGAGCAATTCCACATCACCGGGTGCGCCGTTCAAGGTGAACGAAGGACGCACCGCCACCGTTGCCTCGCCGGTGGCCAGGAGTTCTTCGCGGTCAACGTGGAAACCGGCGGAAAGCGCGTATTGCTCGCCCTGAAGGAAAAAGTTTTCCAGCGTGGCGAAGCCTTGGCCATCCGCCAGAATGAGTGGGTAACTGCCCGGCGCATTGGAAAACGGAATCAGGATTTCGCTCTCGGCATTCGGATCATAGCGAGTGCCATTGAGCCAGGCAAACGCTCCGTCGATCTTCTGCCGCATCTCGTTGAGGATGGTGATCACATTGCCAGCGGTGCTGTGGCGGGTGAGATACTGGAGCCCACCGCGCCGGATCAGCGCGCGGCTGCTCTTGCCATTGCCGATGAACTCGATCACCCACACGCCGCGGTCAGCGTTCAATTGCGGAAAGCGGAAGCTGCGCTTCACGCGATGGAATGGCGTCTCGGCGTATTCGAACGACAACTCCTCGTTGGCGACCAGCCCGTCGAGATTGAGGTCGGTGTTCAGCTGCTGGCCGAAGTTGGCGTAGTAGTTGAAGGTGTTGATCTCGTAGATCTTGACGATGAGCTTCTCCACATTCTTCACGTGCAGGTCCAGCGAAACTTCTTCTCCAGCGGCGAAGCGTTCCTTGCAGGTGGGATCAAAGTCGAGATCGACCCGATCCTTAAGCGCCTGGTAGGCGGCAGGCGCGAGCGAGGAAAACCACTTTTCTGGATCGCCCTGAGCACTGACGATGTTCGCTTCGGCCAGCAACGGCTTGAGATAGTCTTCTGTCAGATAGGGTGCGAATGGAGCATAATCCGCCGCCCCAGCCAGAAACTGGAGCAAATAGGCACGCACGATCTCGTCGTCATTGACAATCGGCCGGAAGCCAGTCGCGGAAGAACTGTCGAAGTTGAGATCGACCGGGAAGCGCCAGACGTCAGCCTTCTGGCGGTATACCGGGTTGATGTAAGAAACGGGGCGGGGGAGTTGCAGGTAGGTCAGGAACCTTTCACGGTCATAGATCCCCCGTGTGCGATCATGCGCCAGACGCTGGTAGAGAATATTCGCCTTCAGTGAATTGAAAGCGGGCTCGAGTCCCGAGACAAATTTCCATGCTGCATCGAGATAGGATTCGCGCACTGCGGGATCGCTGCCCATGTCCGAGTCCGCGCCGGGACGAAGCTTGCCCAGCTTTGCGAGCACAAAGTTGGAATCACCCAGAAGCTGCGGTCGCATCTTGGCCAGATCATCCAGCTGGGAAAGAAGCAGGGCACCGTGCACCGGAAACTCGCCGAATCCCCGGCTTTCCCGTGTCTCCAGTTCTGCAGCCATCATAGTGACAATGTTAGGGTAATCTGGTCGCTTCACCTTGCTCAGCAATTCCCGGCGCTGCGCTGGAGTCAGGTCGACAGGGTTCCGCATCAGGTAGTCGATGCCTGCATCGCTCACTTCGCCCAGGCTCTGTTCGTTTGCCAGCGTGCGCTTCAGTATTCGGTCGATTGCAATGACGTTCTGGTCGAGTTCGGTCGGCAGCTCCGCGCTCGACTCCTGGCGCTCTCGTTGATGATTGAACGTGAGTCCCAGTTCGCGCTTGAGGTAGTCCAGAGTCTTCTGCGGATCTTCCGAGTAGTTGATCAGCGCGTTTCTGTTCTCAATCTCCTTTCGCAGGGGCGACGTTTCGAAGCGCTTCTTCCATTGCTCCAGCATGTCATCCACGCCTGCCTGATTGCCCGTGTTTTGAAAGTGCAGGGCGTTGAAAAAGTAATATTCCTCGGTGCCGGGGATCAGCTCCTTCAGCGCTTCCTCGCGATTCTCCGCCAGCGCGAAGCGTTCGATAAAGCCGATTTCCTGTTGTGAATGTCCGGGGCGAATCATGGCAATGGTGAGCAGCGCGCAGAGTCCGATGCGTCGAAGTAGAAAGTTCATGCTAGGCATTTTTTTGAATTCGTTTAAAGGAAGAAGGGCTGGTTGCAGGAGCAAACGAAAGCGCTTCAGAGCGAAGATGAAGGAGCCCAAAGCTCGCCCCGTTCGCTCCTCAACGCAATCGCCACTCTCCCTGCCAACAACGAATTGTGAGGCAGGCGATGGCAAAGATGGATGGTTTCGTAAGAAGACGACGCGTTACCACGAGGATTCTTAGAAATTTGGTTCCTCCACACAGGGAGCGCGGATTGAAACCCTGAGCTGCTGTTTTTTATCGCGAAGATGAGTGGTCGCTCCCCACACGGGGAGCGCGGATTGGCATCAGCACCGATGGGGATCGGGGCTCCTGGTTTCGTCGCGATTGGCGCGGGGAGGATGAATTGGAAATGGGCGTTTGTTCGATTAGCGAGCAGACTTCTGAGCTAAAACGGGTCGTGTCAGGACGGGCTTTACTCGATCCGCGATGATTCTGGAAAACTCTTCTGCGGCTGCACCTTTTAGGTGGGCGCGGTCGAAGAATTTCTCTGTATGCCCGTAGAAGCGTGAATCTTCGAGGTAGTCCCACCATTGAAAATCGAGCCCTTCAAGCGCCTTCAGTGCGAGGGCTTCAGAGGTGCGCTCGAACGACAGCCCGTGAATCGGCGATGAGACGAGGATGACGCGCACTTTTGCAGCATTGGCACGCTGGACAAACGAGACCAGTGCCCTCTCCAAAGCGGGATCGATGAGTGCGGGGACTTGGTCGGCGGTGGGGCTGTCGTTTGGAATGAGGAATGCGCGCGGAGGGAATTGTCCGATGAGTGGCTTGTGTCCTTTCAGATCTGAGGTCTCGGGTTGAAGCGTGTACTTCAGCAGGGTGGGGAGCCGTGAGTTAAATCGGTAGCAGTGTGAGAGCAGCTTGAACCTTTCGTATGGGCTGCGGCTTTCCAGGATTGGCTGAATCGCCGGGACGTCATCGTAGTACGGGGACAATACGGAGAGGCGCTCGGCTGCATTGGCCAGCTTCACTGTGGCAGCGGGGTTGAGATCGAGGATGATCAACCGTGGTTTGTGCCGCTCCAGCAGTGCCTTCTGAACGGCATCGGAATACAGAATGGTCTGGGCGGTGCGACTGCCGTTGTGGCAGGTGACTTTGTGGTCGAGGTATTCTTCGATCACTTTCGGATTGTAGTGATGGCTGCCGCGGGAGTCTCCGAAGATCTCGATGTCCGCCTCCGAGTGCATCAATGTCTCGGTGGTGTTCCAGTCGTCACCACTTTGCTGGTGAAAGTAGAGGTGCTCCAGTTCCCTGCCCACCCAGTGGTCGCCCAGGTAAAGGGCCGCGGCAAAGCAGGTGAAACTGATTGCCCCACGGGCGAGAACCATGCGGCGTGATGTTTCACGTGGCGTTGAATGGATTGCGTCGATCGCAGCCGCAGGCTCAATGCGTGCCTTGGGTGCCGCGGTGATGGTGGGTTCGTTGAAGGTGGCTCTCATCGCTGAAATTAGAATTGGAAGTAGATGAACTGGCCGCCATCAAAGACGCCGAGGAGGAGGATCAGGATTACAGCCGCAGCGCAGCCGATGGATCGCACGATGCTGAACTGGCCCAGCCAGTCGAAGCCGAATCTGCCCAGTTCCCATTCCTTGAATGCCTCAAGCCCAGCCAGCAATCCGACGGCGAAGAGTGCGTGCCCGAGGGCTGCAACATCGCCAGTGAAGAACCCGTCGCCTGCAAGCGTGAAGATGCGACTGACAATGGTTGCCGCCTCAGTGACATTCGAGGCGCGAAAGAAGATCCACGCGATATTGACGATGGTGAACACCGTGATGATTTGCAGCGTGTGATGGATGCGCTGGTGGTTGGACAGCCATTGATATCCGGGGAGGCTCTCGCGCCAGTCCCTGGTCAGGATGGAAAGGCAGAGCACTGCACCGTGAATGGCTCCCCACACGACGAATGTCCAATTTGCTCCGTGCCACAGTCCGCTGATCAGGAACACTGCGGAAAGATTAAGCAGGTGCCGCCAGTAGCCGCGTCGGTTTCCGCCGAGCGAAATGTACACGTAGTCACGAAACCATGTCGACAGGGAGATGTGCCAGCGACGCCAGAATTCTGCCAGCGATTTGGAGAAGTAGGGACGGCGGAAATTGATCATCAAGTCGTAGCCCATGACGCGCGATGCGCCGATGGCGATGTCAGAGTAACCTGAGAAGTCGCAGTAGATCTGAACCGCAAAGAACACGGTGGCCACTGTCAATGTGACCCAGCTGTGGACATCAGGCGCGGCATAGACAGTGTCCACGTAGACAGAAAGCCGGTCGGCGACGATCAGTTTTTTGAATAGCCCGTAGAGCATCAGGCGCAGCCCCGATCCTGCGAGTGCCGGATCAAATATCTGCTTCTTTTTGAACTGGGGAATCAAATGGGATGGCCGCTCGATAGGGCCAGCAACCAACTGGGGAAAGAATGCTACATACAGCGCGAAGATCCCGAAGTGCGACTCCGCCTCGTGCTTTCCGCGGTAGACATCGATGGTGTAGCTCAGTGTCTGGAAGGTGTAGAAGGAAATACCTACGGGCAGCAGCACATCGAATGCGGGGACGTCGTAGAAAACGTTGAACTGGTCAAAAAGGGCCCGCGCTGACTCGTTGAAGAAATTGAAATACTTGAATCCAAACAGCATGCCCAGATTGCTGACGAGGCTCAGCCCGAGGTAGAAACGCTTGTGTTTCTCACTGCGTTGCATCCGCAGAGCTGCATAGTAGTCGACCATTGTCGATGCCAGAATCAATAAGGCATACTCAGCCTTCCAGCACATGTAGAAGTAGTAGCTGGCCGCCAGAAGCAGCATCCACCGAAGCCGGTGCGGCAGCGCGAAGAACAGCGCTACGACGATCGGAAAGAATACGATGAAGTCGATGGAGTTGAAGAGCATTGCGTATGTGGCGTGTGGAGAGTGCTCTGGCTACAGGCACTTGCGATAAAATACCGTAGCTGATAATAATTGCAATAAATATAGTCAAATTTGACAAATACGAGTGAAGTGGATTTTGTTCTTTAGATCCGTAAATTACGGAAAACATAAATAATTTCAGTCGAGGGGGCGGAACTGAGCAAAATCACATGCTGGACATGCGAACGTCGCCGAATCAGACTGTGTCCATGGCACGAAAACACAGTACTATTGCGCCCGATTGGTGGGACTACACGACGCTCGATGAAGACATCATCAGCGATGCCGCAGCACTGACTCCGGCGGATCTCCTGCAGCTGTCGAGACCCGGCTTTACTGTGAAATTCTATGATACGCTGGAGGAATTCTATCTTGCCGAGGCGCTGGAGTACGTCGAGGCATGGAGGCAGTCGACTGCGGACAATCCTGTGGGAGTGTGCGGTCCCATCGGTCCGACTGAGCAGCTTCCGCTGGTGGCGCGGCTGGTGAATACCCTGGGCCTGGATCTGAAGTGCTCGCACTTCTGGGGAATGGACGAATGGTTTGATGGCAGCAGGGAAGTGCCCGTGACGCATCCGCTTTCGTTCGAGCGGGCCGATCGCGAGTTGTGCTTTGACCGGATCGAGCCGGAGTTGCGCATGCCGGATGAAAATCTGCATTTCCCGAAGGGGGACGTGACCGAGTATTGTGACTCATGGGATTCCGGCGTGCGCTGCGCCGTCATGCAGGGAGGCCAGGGGGATATCAAGCACTGGGCATTCAACGATCCTGTGCGCAGGTCAGGTACCTGGATGGATGCTCCTCCCAGCCCGGAAGAATACCGAAAGCTGAAGACGCGAATCGTTGAGTTGCATCCGATTACCCTCGCCCAAAATGCCCGCACTTCGGGCGGAGGCAATATCACGATGGTGCCGCAACAGGCCATTACTGTGGGCCCGGTCGAGACATGGAAGGCGGACAAAGTCTCGATCTGGCAGGCCGGAACACACGATAACCCGTTCGGCCAGCGCCTTACAGCATTGATGATTTCTAAAGGACTTGCCGACTCCGCCGTGCCGATGTCCCTGCTTGCGGATCATCCAAATGTTCAGTTCAACTATTACCGGGGTGGACTGGGAACCTGCGCCGTGGAGATGCATTGATGCGGTCAGATTTGTAAAAAAAGTTGTAATATCGCGGTCGTCTCATGCGTCTACCTCAGAGAGGCATTGCTGCTTCATGTTGTGTGATGGTTGATTTCAGGAAAACGCTGGCTGTGAATCTGCGGTGGGCCATCGCGGCGGCGTCCGTGTGTGCAGGTTTCGGGGTTTTGCTGGCAGGCTGTTCAGTGCCAGTTTCCCCTGTGGCGCTGACAGAAGTCCTCCTGCCGCGCTCCGGTCACCCTGTCTATGGAAAAGTCGCGATCGTGTATGCAAAAGATTACCGGATAGGCGCAGGTCGGATGGAGAGGCTCCACGCATTCGACATGCGCAAAAACGAGCGAATTTACCGGGCGCTGGTCGATCGCAACATGTTCGCTCCGGGCGATGTCTTTGTTCCTGACGAGATCAGTCGCAAGCAACTACTCCGGGTGCATACTTCCGAGTACCTGGACAGCCTGGAAGACCCACAAGTCGTCGCGATGTGCCTGGAAGCGCCAAGTGCCGCTTCACTCACTGCGGACGATCTGGAATCAAAAGTGCTCCGGCCTTTCCGGCTTGCAAGTGGCGGCACTCTGCTCGCTGCCCGGGAGGCGCTGAAGTTCGGCATCGGCATCAATATTGGAGGAGGCTATCTCCATGCCAAGCCTTCCAGTGGCGAGGCGTTTTGCATCTATGCGGATGTTCCTGTGGCCATTCGCCAGTTGCAGAAGGAGGGCAGGATTCGAAAAGCTCTGGTCATCGATCTCAATGCCCATCAGGGCCACGGCACTATCACGTGTCTTCGCAATGATCCTGACACATACACCTTTTCGATGCACGAAGCTGACATCTATCCCATTCCCAAGGCGGTCGGCGATCAGGATGTTGCGCTTCCGGCAGGGATCGACGATGAGGCTTACATGAATCTGTTGTCGCAACAGTTGCCACTGGCATTTGAGCGATTTGGCGCGCCGGATATTGTGTTTTACGTGGCGGGATGCGATTCCGCAAAAGGAGATTCGCTGGCGCACCTGTCGATGACCCATGCGGGAATCGTCGAGCGTGATCGGATGGTCATCAACACCTGTCGGGAGAAGGAAGTGCCTGTGGTGATGACCTTGGGCAGTGGTTTCGGCCGGGATGCATGGCGGGCGCAGTACCTGAGCATCCGGCAGATCATTTCCTCGCAGCGCGAATGAACGGAAGGGCCTCACCTGGGGTAATCACTCAATTACAGTTTGGCGTTTCATTGGATAAGGGCTTAATTTCCGCTGCTGGTCGGCAGGAGTAGACCGCTAAGAAAATCCTCCGGATGACGAAACGAGAATCCATTTTGAATGACGCGCGACTGCTCGCAGTGGCGGTTTCAGCCAGCCTGTTGTTTGGCTGTGTGAGCGCACAGCTGACGCACCTGGATCCGAGCTTCACGCCGACAGCCTTGAACGACGGAGCCTTGGCCATCGGGGGCGTCGCAGTCACCAATACCGCCGAGGCAATTTCCGATCGGCAGAACGACTCCATTATCGATTATTTTGAACGGGAGATGCTGGATCGCCGCCCTGAGGTCGCACTCATCAAGCACAAAGTCGTGCAGACTGCTCTCGGTGAACAGGTGAGTAAGCAGCTCGCTCTGGTAGGTGCTGTGGAAGAAGAGATTGCTCCTGAACGTCTCGCTGCTCTGGTATCCAAAGGGGCGCGTTACGTGGTCTTTGTAGCGGTCACTTACAACACTGTCGACCGCTATGTGACGAACAACACAGATGCCCGCAATGTCTACGATGCTGACGGCAAGGTGACCGGTCGCACTGTAAAATACGTCACGATCGCGCAGGCCAAACGCTCAGTGACCGCCGAATATCGCATTTTCGATGTCACGACAGGCAAGCGGGTTTGGACGTCCAATTCGTCGAATGCCCGCTCCCGCAGCAGGATAGCAAACAGCCGAGAAGGGTATCCGCCCGCTCCAGAATATGGAGCAACTCCAACAGTCTCCAGAGTCATGCGGCCGATGACCACTGCTGTTGTGAAGGAACTGCCAGCCCAGGAAAAAGCAACGCCTGCAGAGATTCTTCCTAACGTTACTACAGAAGACCGGGCAGACGGGTGAGGGTTCAACGGGAAAGGTTGCTGATGAATCCAGTGCGCCACTGCTGCCACTCTGTGGTGTCCATTACCCATTCCGAGTAAATCGAGGCACCTGCGTAGTGCGCAGGCAGAGTATCGAAGGCGGAGAGTCCGGCGTGGAGCCCGGACAGAGCGGTTCCCAGATTCTCAACTTGTGGATGATGGTAACCGGAATCGGAGTCATCGTAAGCTGGCAATCCCAACAACACTTCTGTGCGCGTGGAAATGGTCCAGTCCAGACATTCGACCGTCCATGATTTCATCAGGCCAATGTAGAGCTTCTCGTGCTCGATGGCCGTATCGTACATCATGAAAACCATCTGATCCACGATCGATGCTACTTCCCGAATGTAGCCCTCACTCCAGTGCACGTCAGGCACACGCTGAAAGATGGTTGGCGGCGGATAGGCAGCGATCGATAGCATCTTGTCCCGTGGCAGCTCGGCGCGCAGTTCCTGCAAGAGTTGCAAGTATTCGGCATTCCCGTCGGGCATCGGCTCAATATTGACGTGAAGTCCGGCAAACCGGGGATGGTCAGCCACAAGCCGTATCGCCGAGTCAACGAAAGTGGCTCTCCACTCCTGATCGTCCGGCCAGGCCTGCAATTCGAACACCCCACCGATCCATGGCAGCACCTCGTGCCCTTCCAATTTGTCCAGAAACCGTGCAGCCTGCTCCCGATCAATCGCCGCGACTTCGCCATTCGAACGGCATGGGCACACATGCGGATACACGTAGCGGATGCCGTTCGCCTGGAGCTTTGAGGCAAATGCCGACAGTTCCTCGTCACGTCGAAATGCCTCCTTCGCCACCCGACCGTCCTGCCGCTCGAACCACGCATCATCCCCCAGCCAACCATGCTGCAGCCACAGCCCGTTGCGTCCCAGATCATGGCGGCCATCGACGACAACCAGGCCCGGCGAGTAGCAAATCCACGCCACCCACAGCCCCATAAGAAACAGGAGCCCGCCATAAATCGTCCGCCAGGGCGGGCGCAGGAAATGAGGGCGGGTGGCTGTGGAAGGCATGGTGCGGTAGTAACGGACAAACGATTTGCGTGGTTAAGTGATTAGAAAAATCGATCGTGAACAATGGAGTCGTGGCGTGTGCGCTTGAGCGCTACTTCATTGCTGAAGGGCGCTACCCTGATGAAACCGCAGCACTTGTTCCCAACTATCTCCCTCATCTCCCCATTGACGTAATCACAGGGGATCAGCTGCACTATGTATTGCGGGAAGATGGTCGTCCGGCAATCTGGAGCGTTGGTATCAACCGTCGCGATGATGAGGGCGTTCCGCGAAAGAATATGGGATACGGTGATTGGGCCTGGCAGTACTCGCCGCCGCCGGGTTTTCAGCTCAAAGATCTCTGGGGGCCGTAGTGAGGCGGCGATTCGATCTTGGCAGGAACGCAAATTTGAGCGACAAAGGGGAGCTGCGGGATTCGTCCACTGCGCAACCACTACCGTTCTTTGGTCAAGAAAGTTGAAAGTTCCGCCGATCGAGAAGTCCTGCACGGCTCCAAAGGCGAAGTAGAGGCTGTCCGTTCCCACCGCGATATGCTGGATCGGGCCGGAAGAGCTGCGCCGTTTGCTCACCTGCTGAACAAGATTCCGGCTTACGCCACCCGGGAGAATCCGGTGCTGATGGAGCACATCTCAGCGCCAGCGCATGCCTTTGTGTGCGGGATGATCGCGGCACATTTGAGTTCGGAGAACGTGCCAGGACGGTTGTGGATTTTGGCGAAGGATCTGCGCCTGCAGGAGAATCTGTTCAATGAGCTGACGACGTGGTGGGGGCGTCAACAGACAGTGTTCTTTCCTGAGCAGGAGATCAATCAATTCGTCGATGCCCTGCCGGATCCTGAGATTGCAGCGGAACGGACGTCCATTCTTCAGCAGCTCGCGGGTGCCCCGGCGGATTCTGCAACGGAGATTGTGGTATTGATAGGTGAGTCGCTGGAGGAGGATGTGCCGCGCCCGTCTGCGCTGGAAAGCCGGGAGTTGCTGGTGAAGCAGGGGGACACGCTGGCCATTGATTTCCTGACTGCGCAACTGGAAGAGGGGGACTATGAGAAATCGCCGGAAGTGTATCGGCGTGGCCAGTTCGCCATCCGTGGGGGCATCTTCGATATCTATTCCTGGCAAAGTGCGACTCCCGTGCGCATCGAGTTGTTTGGCGATGAAGTGGAATCGCTGCGCACTTTTGACCTGGACTCGCAGGCGTCGATTCAAAAAGTGAAATCAGCTGAACTCCTGCTCAGTCAGCCTGACCCCGATCGCACTGCTGAGTTTTGCAAGTTGCGCGACTACGTGCGGGACGCCGATGTGGTGGTATCCGTCGACTGGCATGAGTTCGACGATGCGCAGGTGCACATTTTCACCGGTGCCTTTCCGGGAAGCACTACCGAGGAAGATCATTCCGCCGCCTGTTATGACAGCCCGATCGCCAGCACCGAGGCAGGTGATTTCATTGTCCAGCAGGTAAAGCGGGACGCGTTTCGTATTCAGGTGGAGACTTGGTGCGCGGATGGCTGGGACGTGTCGATGTTTTTTAATAAGCCTGGGGAAGTCGACCGCTTCAGGGAGGTAGTTTCGGGTGATCTGTTAGGGAAGTTGATTACGCCACGACTCGGAAGTCTGAATAATGGCTTTACCGTTCCGGGAGCAAAGTTGGCCGTGTTGTCCGATGCCGAAGTGTTCGGTCGCTACCAGCATGCCAGGGCCCGACGCATCTTTAACAAGGAGAAGCAGGAGACTGCCCGTCGGGTGCAGACCGACTGGCGCGACATGTCGGATGGCGACATCGTGGTTCATGCGGAGCAGGGGATAGGGCGCTTCATGGGCCTCATGCGCAAGGAGGGGAAGAACGGCGAAGAGGATATGCTCGGAATCGAGTTCGCCGATGAGGCGAAGCTTTTTGTCCCGCTGGAGCACGCGCATTTGATCACCCGATACGTGGGAGCGGGTAAGGCCTCGCCGAAGTTGAGCAAGCTGGGGGATGGCAAGTGGTCGCGTGCCCGCCAGGCAGCGCAGCGCTCGATTCTCGAATACGCGGGGCAGTTGCTGGAGATGCAGGCGGAACGGGAGACGGCCAAAGCCTATGCCCATCCAGAGGATACCAAGTGGCAGTGGGAGTTCGAGAATTCCTTCATCTACAAGGAGACGCCGGACCAGCTTCGCGCCATCCAGGATACTAAGCGGGATATGGAGAACTCCCGCCCCATGGATCGCCTGATCTGCGGTGACGTAGGATTTGGAAAAACGGAAGTAGCGATCCGCGCGGCTTTCAAGGCAGTGATGGGGGGGCGACAGGTGGCAATGTTAGTGCCAACGACGGTGCTGGCTCAGCAGCACTACCAGAATTTCAAAGAGCGCATGTCGGACTATCCGATCACCATCGAGTTGCTGAGCCGATTTCGGTCACCCGCACAGCAGCGCGTGGCGTTGAAAGGGCTGGCGAATGGTTCTGTCGACATCGTCATTGGCACGCATCGATTGATCTCGAAAGATGTCTCGTTTGACAAGCTGGGGCTCGTCGTGATCGATGAGGAACAACGTTTCGGCGTGAGTCACAAGGAGCGTTTCAAGGAATTGTTCCGCATGGTCGACGTGCTTACGCTGTCCGCGACACCGATTCCGCGCACGCTTTACCTCTCGCTGATGGGAGCCAGGGATATGTCAACTATTGAGACCGCCCCTCCAAATCGCTATCCAGTCGTGACCAGCATCGTGCCCTATGATGAGCGCGTGATAAAGGAAGCGATCAACCGCGAACTAAAGAGAAAGGGGCAGGTGTTCTTCCTGCATAATCGGGTGAAGACGATTCACTCCTTTAAGCAAAAGATCGAAAAGCTCTGTCCCAAGGCACGGGTGGAAGTCGGCCATGGCCAGATGGATGAACACGAGCTGGAGGAGGTGATGCAGAAATTCATTAATGGCGAGTGCGACGTGTTTGTCTGCACCACGATCATCGAAAGCGGTATCGACATCCCGAACGCCAATACCATTATCATCGACCGCGCCGACATGTTCGGACTGGCAGATTTGTATCAATTGCGCGGTCGCGTCGGGCGTGCCGGCCACCGGGCCTATGCCATCCTCATGCTCCCCCGGCATCTCGTCACCGTCGGCGACGCACGCAAGCGCATCAATGCCATCAAGCAATACAGCTCGCTCGGATCAGGCTTCAAAATCGCCATGCGCGACCTGGAAATCCGGGGTGCAGGGAACCTGCTGGGCACCCAGCAAAGCGGGCACATCATGGCAGTTGGATTCGACCTCTACTGTAAGATGTTGAAGAAGGCGGTGGCTCAACTCCAGGGTAAACAGATCGTGGATCGCCCGGACGTCGCAGTGCGCATCGATTTCTTGACCACGAACGAAGCCGAATTTCAGCAGCGAAGGAACACCGGCCTGCTGCCATCGTTCATTCCAGAGGACTACATCGATGACGCGCGCATGCGCATCGCTGCCTATCGCATGGTTTCCGAAACGACGACCTTTAAGGAACTCAACGCACTCAAGAAGAACTGGCGCGACCGGTTCGGAATCTTCCCTGATGCCGTGGAGAACCTGCTCAGCTGTGTCGAGCTTAAGATCGCTTGCGCGAATGTCCGCATCACATCTGCCGAGATAGAAGGCACCAAACTCAAGTTGATGCGCAACGGAAACTATGTCCTTCTATCTGAAAAATTCCCCCGGCTGACGATGAAGATGGACAGTCGGGAGATGCTTGCCGAAGCGATCGCCCTGGTGAAGCAATTTTAACGTAATCATGCGCGAAAAAGTGATCGCATACTGAGCCGAGAGGCCTCAGTAAAACCCTTTGGGGGAGTCTAGTTCGAGTGTAATCTACGGTGTGAAATCTTATCTCGTTTTCAGCCTGTTGGTGACCTTCGCTGTCACAGCAAATGCCAATGACTGCCCCTCGTTCGTGACGTTACTCGATCGTTCTCCAGTTTGCCAGGCGAACATCGTGCTCAAGCGGAATGCGAAGTTTACCCCGTGTGGGCAGCTGGACCTGAGCTGCGGTGCCGCAGTGATCTCAGCGCAGGCATCCCGGAAGGTCGCAGAGCAGTCGAAATGTTCGAATGAGTTTACGATGGATGTCATTTTCACCACTGGCAGCGATCTGAAGCAGAAGGGGCCAGCGCGTATTGTTACCAGCTCGACGGGAACTGGCGCGCGCAATTTCTCGCTGGCGCAGGATGGCGAGTATCTCGATTTCAGGTTGCGCACAGCCCGGACGGGCGGCAATGGGCTGCACAAGCGCTCGCGAATCGCCGGCCTCAAACTTGAGCCAGACCATACTTACCATGTGGTTGTCAGTTATCGATCAGGAATGCTGGCGACTTATGTGAATGGCGCACTGGTGCAGAAAACCTGGAAGCTGTCCGGTCGACTGAGCAACTGGATCGCGGATGCTCCAATAATCGCGGGCGACGAAATGGACGGAGGGCGGAACTGGAATGGCTCTTTGCAATACCTCGCGATCGCTCCCAAATGTGTGAGCCATGGCGAAGGGTGCGCTGTCAGTGGCGCTGAGCCTGATCAGTTGGACGCCTGCGAGATTGATCCGCGTGCGCTGGATTCGCTTCGGGAGCAGGCAGAGTCACTGCGGGCGAAGCTTTCGCAGTTGGAGAAGGAATTCTCAGAGCTCGGCTTTGGAGGATGAAATGAATCAGAGCAAGTCTGGGATCCGGTTTCCGGATACGGCATGGCGACGAGCATCTTGCGAACGATGGAAGCCGGAATCGTGTCGCCACACTGACGCCTCCGGGTGGTGCGGGGACCCGCTTTTTCTATGATTTGAAACCACTGGCTGGCTCGCAAGGCTGGAACGGAACATCGTGGCTTACGGTATCCGCGTTTGAAAACAATAGCCGCACAGCGCCAGGTGCGACTGAGATCCTGTTGCTAGGCATGGGGCCAGATCCCGATCACCGGAAGGTCAGGCGACTTGATTTCGTGGTGGGTGGTGCGAGTTTTTCACCCGAAACATTCATCGGTGATCGCGAGGTATTTTGTTACTTCAGCAACTACGATGGCACTGGCCCAGTGCAGCTGCGGCGGGCGCGCACAGGCCTGGTGCGTCCCGAGAACGACCGTGCCCCGTTGAGTTTTTCGGAACTCGACTACGATCTCAGTTTTCTGGCTGGGCACGGGAATGTTCCCGCCATGTTGGGCACCGAGACCACCGCGATCATTGGCCACGACGGCAAACTCTTCGCCGCTCAGGGCAGCACTGGCAATCGCGCGAATATTCCAAATCCCGGCGAGTGGACAGGCGCGCAGGTGTTGCGCAAAGACTCGCCCACCAGCCCGTAGACGCTGGATTCGGACGGAGATTTTCCAGGCCATCTCACAGTCGAGACCATGGCATCCATCCCCTTCGAACTGGGGCGAAATGGTGCTCGGAATCTACTAGTGCTAAGCCTGAAAGATTTTTCCGCAGTGGGATCAGAAATCATCAGCGTGCGTGCGCGATCGAGGACGGGAGCTTGGAAGGATTCTCACATCGCTAATCTCGCGGGTGGTGCTGCGTGGCCGACTGCCTTTGCTCTTCACCAGGAAAGGAACAACGCTGGCAGTGTGATCAATGAGTGGATCTTTGCCGGACTGTCGGCAGGCCGCATCCATCGTGGTGTTTACAACGACGCTGTCGAAGGCGATCTGCAGTGGGAGTCTCAACCGGAACTCGCCAACACGGGGCCCGTTCGCGGGCTGGCGGAAGCCAACGGTCGGCTCTACGCAGCCTACGCGTTGCGTCAGGACACGCCATCGGATCCGATCACGGGTGGGCTGTATGTCCGCAGTGACGTGCTGGGGCGCTGGGTGCCAGTCTACCAATGGCCGGGGCCACCGGAACTTTCCGCAGCACACCCGGAAGACCTTGAAATGCGCGGCCTGACTGCCGTGCCGGACCCGCACGGTGACGAACATGAGGTGCTCATCGGTGCCCGAAGTTGGTCAGGCACCATCGAACGCATCGATCCAGCCGCAGACCACGCCGTTACCGTGGAACTCGACGTGCGCGATTTCCTTGCCCGTCGCTGGAGTGACGATTCCATCCGCGACGCCACCACGATCACTGCCTTCACCGGTTTCACCCCGGTAACGGATCCATTGACTGGCGAAACCGTGCACCTCGCCGGATTGCACATCGACGGCCCGGGACCCTCGGTGCCAGTCTACTTGATCCGACACCGTGATGGCACCTGGGAAGACGCATCGCTCCCCCTTGCAGACTTGGCCACCACATCCACTCAACGAGCCATTCGCAGTGTCGCCCCCTCGCCATTCCCAGAAGAGAACAACGCCGTCCTTTACTTCGGAGGCGGCAATCCAGGGGAACCCAGCGCCGATCGCGCATGGATCGCCAGCGGCCGATGGGACATAGCATTCAACGTAGCTCTTAACATAGAATCTTCGGATGACGGCACCATCGAACTCACCTGGCCAGCACTCGGCCCAGACTGGATCCTGGAATCGAGCTACGACCTCACCCAGCCCAAATGGCAACTCGTCAGCGGCCTGCCAAAGCGCACCATCTTCAACAGGAAGCAACGCCTGCCAATCGATGTGGGTGCAGGAGTCCAGCAGAGCTACTTCAGGCTGCGCAGAAATTGAGGTGGTTGGGTTAGAACTCAGCTTATGTGGAGTTGCGGACAGGGATCACGGTTTCATGCTGAGGGGCAGGGGATTGCGCGCAATGGAGTGTATGAGGTGCTGGGGGAACTGGATGCGTCGCGTCGTGATGGCGAGGCGTGGCTGAGGGATCTTCGCGGAAGTAAATGAAAATGGCCAAATTCATTAATATGAGGAGACGATAGCGTGTGTTGAAGGCACAGGGGGTAATCTTTGAATTGCGAGTCTGCTCGACCGATACTAGCGTGCTGAAAATCCTAAGGTTTTGGACGATACGACACCCACTAGAGCGACGCTCATTCTTCGTGTGCAGGATACGGAGGATCAGGATTCGTGGGCAGAATTCTCTGAGGTCTATATGCCGCTGATTTTTGGGTTCTGTATCAAGCGCGGCTTGAAGCGTGCTGATGCTGCGGATGTGGCGCAGGAAGTCATGCGATCACTCTCGCTGGCTCTGGGAAAAGCTCAGTATGACCCGCAGCGGGGAAAGTTTCGGGCGTGGCTGTTCACGGCGGTGCGCAATGCCATCAGCACGCACTATCGGAAGCAGGAGCGCGTGCCATTGAGCGTGGCTGAGACTACTCTGCTGGAATATGTGAGCGCGACTCCCAGCCATGAAGATGAAGAGACATGGGAGCACGATTACCAGAGTCAGGTGCTGGCCTGGGCGATGGAAAAGATCCGGCCTGAGTTTGCGGATCGCATTTGGCGGGCGTTTGAGGCAACGGTGATTGAGGAATTGTCGGCGAAAGAAATCTCGAAGGAGATCAATATGTCACCGAATGCGGTATGGGTGGCGCGCCACAGGGTGATGAAACGCTTGAAGGAAAAAGTGCATTCGATCGATGAGGGAAAGTGGGAACAGGAAATGATCCGCGAGTGCCAGTCCCAGGCAATGTGACTCACTTTGCATGAATGCCTGAGGAAACACCAGTTCCAGATGAGGCGGCGATCGAGGCCTGGCTTGCCGGCAGGCTGTCTCCAGATGAGGCCGAGGCACTGGAGCGCTTGATGGCGGTGGGAAACTTCGCGGTTGATGAAGATGGCATTGATGCTAGAGCGCTGCGGGCGGTTCCCAAAGCGGAGGCAATCCGAAAGCAAGCCCTTCTGGAAACCCAACAGCGAATTGGGGGGAGCTCCCGGACGTCTGACCTCGCAATGGAATCGCCAGGCGAATTGATCGGCCGCTACCGGCTGGTGGAGCGGATTGGGCGGGGTGGCTTTGGCGATGTGTGGCGAGCAGAGCAAACCGAGCCGATAAAGCGGTTCGTGGCTCTGAAGGTGATCAAGCTGGGAATGGATACAGAAGAAGTGCTCGCCCGTTTCGATGCAGAGCGACAGGCGCTGGCGATAATGGAGCATCCTAACATTGCCACAGTACTTGATGCAGGTGCAACGGAAACCGGGCGTCCGTTTTTTGTCATGGAGCTGGTCGATGGCGTGCCGATTGACCGATACTGTGAAGAGAGGGAACTGGGCACGCGTCAGAGGCTGGAGCTTTTTGCTGCGGTATGTTCGGCCGTTCAGCATGCTCATCACAAGGCGGTTATGCACCGTGACTTGAAGCCTTCCAACATTCTGGTGAGTGATCACAATGGTTATGCGGTGCCGAAGGTGATCGACTTCGGGCTGGCGAAGGCGACGACGCAGTCACTGACGGAGCATACGCGGCTCACCAGAAACGAGCAACTGATGGGGACGCCTGCCTACATGAGCCCGGAACAGGCTTCGGCAACTTCATCAGATGTGGATACGCGCTCTGATGTCTACAGTCTGGGAGTTTTGCTCTATGAGTTGCTCACTGGGGCACCGCCGTTCGATCCCGATGAGCTTGTCGCGGATGGCTATGAGGAGATGATGCGGATCATTAGGGAAGTCGATCCTCCGGTGCCATCTGCGAGGCTTCGCAGTCAGTCTGCATCAGGATCAAAATCGGGACGTTCCCTTTCTGAAGAATCGCTCAGCAAGTTGCTCAGGCAGGATCTGGACTGGGTGGTGATGCGGGCGATCGAAAAGGACCGGGAGCAGCGGTATCAATCGGTCGGTGCACTGGGAGATGACGTGTTGCGTTATCTTGAAGGACAACCCGTGAGTGCGGTCGCTCCGAGTGCGGGGTATCGCCTTGCGAAATTTTACAGACGCAACAAGGCTGGTGTGCTAGCGGGGGCTGCTATGGTGGGTCTGTTAGTTGCCGGGACGGCCGTGAGCACATGGCAGGCGTGGCGAGCGAAGAAGAATGAGGCGCGTGCGGTCAAAAGCGAGAGCGCGGCGCTGGAGGAGACGGAAAAAGCCCGCCGTCTGGTGCAGATGGTAAAGGTCATGCTGGATTCGGCGGATGCCAACAATCGATCGTCCCCGAATTACACAGTCCGTGAGATGCTCGACGATTTTTCGAGGGGCCGGATGTGGGAACAGCTCGCAGATGATCCCGCAGTCGAAGCTGAACTCCGCGGGATCGTCGCCAGTTGCTACCAGAGCCTCGGCCGTGACGAAGAAGCCCTGGAGCATGCCGCGCGTGGACTGGTGCTTCGACGTGAGTCTGCGACCGGCGCTGACAAATTAAAGGTTGCCGATGATATCGCCAACGTTGCCAATTTGCACTATTCGCTAGGGGATCTCGACCAGGCGTCGCTCCTGCTTGAGGAAGGCATGGCCATTGAGCACCAGTTGGGTGACATCAAGCGAGTCGCACGGACATCGATGACCTTGAGCAAGATCTACGCTGGGGAGGGGAAGTTTGACCTTGCTGAGAAAACCGCGCGCGCATCACTCAAGCTTCAAGAGCAGCAATTCCAGCCCGGTGATCATGATTACCTTCTCGATGCCCGAAGCACGCTTGCGCTCATCCTGCGGAAACAGGATAAGAGCGAAGAGTCACTGGCGCTCTATCGGCAAACTGCCGCCGACGCCAGGCGAGATCTGGGAGTTCATCCCCGAACCGCAGGAGCGGTGCACAACCTTGCCACTGCCCTCCGGGTTGCTGGGCAACCTGTCGAGGCGGAGAAGGCCTTCAAAGAAGCCATCCAGCTACGGCTTCAGTTTCTCGAGCCTGGCGATTCGAAAGTTTGCATGACCATCCATAGCCTGGCGCAGGCACTGGAAGATCAGGGGCGACTGGATGAGGCCGAAGCCCTGCACCGCAAGGCTCTCGCTGATCGAATCGAGAAGACCGGTAAGGCGCACATTGACATCGCCCGGGCCCAATACTGGCTGGCCGACAATCTTGAAAAACAGAATCGCATCGACGAAGCCGACGCCTACCGCCGCGAAGCAGAGGCACTGGTCGAGCAGATGCAGGAGACTCCGCAACCATAGCCCCAAGAACCACGATTCTTCATCCCCACGGCTTGGCGACTACCGAGCCAAAGCAACCGACGTAATCATCAGGCTGCGGGAGATAAAACGACATCCAGGTGAGGTAATTCTTCCCGCCGAACAAAAGCGAAGTCGACTCTAACAGCGGCGACGAATCATCGTCATCATACCAACGCCTACGACCACCAGGAGCGACGCGGAAGGTTCTGGAATACTGTCGACGCTGTTGATTTGGAGCGCACCCAGATAAAAGAATCCTGAGCCATTGGTGTTGTTCGGGCCGGGCGTCACATCAATGACGATGCTGTTGGACGCGTCGCCTCCCATACTTGGCACGAAGGCGAAATTGTCATCATTGCTGGCGACGTCCAGGAACACAGTTGATGAACTGTCACCTGTGAGAACGTACTGGGTTTCCCGGTTGTCGGTTGCTGTGCGGGAAGCGTAGAGCGAGATAGCATAAAGTCCTCCTGGCTGAAGTCCGGTAATCGTCACCTGTGCATTGGGCACTTCGATTCCATTGAAGGTGGCAGTGTTGCCGTAGAAGCTGTCACGTGTCGCTTCGACGGGGTAGACTGTGGAGACCAGTGTCCCGTTGGTGTTGATACCGTTGAATCGTGAGGTGATCGCGACTCCAATCCCAGTGCCTGCGCCTGTGTTTGCATCCACTGCATCGATAACCGCGCCGTCCACCGCGCTGGTGATATTGTTCCAAGAGAGTCCGTTGGTGGGAGATTCAGTGGTGGTCGCGTCCGATCCGAAATCAACCAGAACGTTTGCTCCTTCGGTCACGACGGTCTGAAGAAAAAGAAGGCTGGCAACGCTTAATGACTTAGCGAAAAGGCGCGATACTGGGGAGGTTTTCATAGGTGATGAGGTTTAGAACTGAGTTGAATGGGAATATGCCACTCTGCCGCAATTCGAGACGCGAGCCCGAAATGGCGAGGCGCGAGGGTTAGGGAAGAATATACATTCTCTTCCAAGCGCGCCAGAAAAAGAAGCATTTTACCCGAACAAAAATGATCTGCAGTGATTGAATTTTTTCTGTGGCACTTCCGGTGGGTACAACACTTAGATTGCCCACAGATGGATGAAGTCGAAGAGCAAGATCTTATTCAAAAGGCAACATCAGGCGATCTTTCCGCCTTCGATGTGCTAATTCGCGCACATGAGGGTGGTGTTCGGGCGTTCTTTCGGGTGCGTTTGTTCGACTGGTCCACTGCAGATGATCTGGCGCAGGATGTATTTGTGACGGCATTTAAAAGGATTTCGACATTCCGGAGAGACTCGCGCTTCAGTGTCTGGCTGCGGGGGATCGCGACGAATCATCTCCGAAATCATCTGCGAAAACGCCGGGATGTTCCGGTGGGCGGGGGCGCCGAACTTCAGCGCGTGGTCTCTGACAGGATTAATCTCCAGTATGACGATCAATTCTCCGGGCGCGAAGCGGAGCTGGAGGAGCAGGTCTTGCTTGAATCTCTGATGGCATGTCTAACGAAGCTGGATGACAAGTCCCGCATGCTGCTTCAGCGCCGCTATATGGAGCAGCGTTCGGTCCGCGACATCGCTATCGAAACGTCTAAAGGTTATTCTGCGCTCACGATGCAGTTGCACCGCATCCGGGAATCTCTGGCGGAATGTATCCGCCGAAAAATCAGTCGCGATCAATGAACGAAGAGGAACCCACTGAACAAGATCAGCAGCTTACGGAGCTGCTTGAGCGCATCCTGGATGGCTACACCAACGAAGATGATCGGGCCAGGATGCTGGCGCTTCTGAACGATCACCAGGGAGGGCGTGAGCGCGCCGTGGAGCAACTGGTGGTCGATGGTTTGCTCGGAATTGCCCTCGAGAATGGCAGCCGCAAGAGTCAGTTCCAGGAGAAGTTGGCCGCACGGCTGGCGAGCGAGGAGAAGCGGTCGATCCTCAATCGCATGGAAGGAATTTTTTTGAGGAACAGGCGCTGGCTGGCTCTTATTCTGGGATTGATGATGGCGGCAGCGGCGTGGATCAGTCTCTGGTCTTCCCTGGCAGACGGCAGCACAGTGACCGATCCTGGAGCGGCCTGCTGGACGGGGGCAGTACTTACTTTGTGCGCCGTGTGGTGGGTATTTGAGCCGATTCCCATTCCCGCTACATCACTGATTCCCATGGCGATTTTTCCGTTGGTAGGGGTGTTAGACGAGGGAGCGATCGCGGCCTCATACGGGCACCACCTTGTCATTCTTTTCCTCAGTGGCTTCATGCTGTCGAGGGCGATGGAACGCAGTGGGGCACATCGACGCCTGGCGCTTGGTATGGTGAAAGTGATTGGAGGCACCGGTGGCAAGCGGTTGGTGCTGGGTTTCATGGTGGCCTCGGCGGGCCTGAGCATGTGGATCTCGAACACTGCGACAGGGTTGATGTTGCTCCCGGTTGCCATCGCAGTGATTGATCAATGTGAGAATCGCAGGCTGGCGACACCTCTGTTGCTGGGGGTTGCATATGCAGCGAGTATCGGAGGCATCGCCACCCCGATCGGCACCCCGGCTAATGCCGTTTTCCTTGCTCAGGCGGATCTGCTGGTGCGCGATGGCATCATTGCGGAGACGCCCGGATTCTTTAGTTGGATGAAGCTTGGATTGCCGGTCGTGTGCATCATGCTTCCGCTGGCCTGGTTGTGGCTGACCAGAGGCAAGTGGCCCGCCACCCGGTTGCGGATGACAGGAAGCGGTGCCTGGCTAACCTCGGAGATCCGAGTTGTGATCGTTTTTTCCCTCACTGCTTTGCTGTGGATAACCCGGCAAGATCCCTTTGGGGGATGGAGCCAGCTCCTCGGAGTTCCCGGGGTGAGGGACAGCACCGTCGGTCTCATGGCTGTTATCGCCCTGTTCGTTATTCCCAGTGGTGATTCAAAAGGCGATCGGCTGCTGGACTGGGAGAGTGCGGGTTCGATACCATGGGGAATTCTCATCCTGTTCGGCGGTGGGATCGCGATAGGCAACGCGTTTACCAGTAGTGGATTGAGCCAGGCTCTGGCGGAAAGCATGCACAATCTTTCCGGGCTGCCGACTATCGTTATGATCGCCACAGTTGCGCTTCTGGTTACTTTTTTGACGGAAGTTACGAGCAACACTGCCACCGCAACCGTTCTCATGCCGCTGCTCGCTGCCACCGCGATCGCAGCGAATATCCGTCCTGAGTTGCTCATGGTGCCTGCAGCGATGAGTGCAAGTTGTGCATTCATGCTTCCGGTTGCTACTCCACCCAATGCCGTTGTCTACGCGGTGGGCGAGTTCTCTATCAAGCGAATGGCGCAGGAGGGGCTGGTTCTTAATTTTATAGGAGCGATAGTGATTACTACGGTTTGCTATTTATTGCTTCGTTAGAAAGAAAAAACCGAGAAAAATTGTGCTACTTCGCCGGTCGGGGACACTGTTTACCCAACCAGAGAGGAGTGTTATCGCTCCGCTGAATCATAATTGAACCCCCGCTACGATGAAATCCCTGATCCAGTTTGTTCGTCGCAACACGAGACGATCCGCTACGCTTAAAGGAATCTGCCTGTTCCTGTTCTTCACCCTTCCCGCAGCCGCTCAGCAACGGGTTTTGTTTATCGGTAACAGCTTTACCATTGGTTCTGGTGATGGACGCGCATCTGCTGCGGGTGGAGTACCGGGAATCTTTGATGCTCTCGCCCGCGCTGGGGGAAATGGCGATCCTGAAACCGTCCTGCGTGGAGTTGGCGGCATGGACTTCAAGTTCCACGCGCAGGATGCGACCACGCAGAGTGCGATCAAGTCTCAGCAGTGGTCTCACGTTATTCTGCAAAACTACAGCACGCAGCCAACGCATCTCGCCAGCGGGAGCATTGACGATCACAACACCTATGGAGGGCAGCTCTATGATCAGGTGATCGCGAACAATGCGAATAGCCAGGTGGTGCTGTTTGAAACCTTTTCACGCTCAGCGGCGCACTCGCTGATCACTGGGACTTCGAGTCCCACTGGCTTCGCGAGCACTGCCGAGTTCCAGGAAGAGATCCGTAAGAACTATGCTGCACTGGCAGATTCGCTTACTGCCGCTCACCCTGGGAATCTTCCCGTGCAGGTAGCACCAGTCGGTTCGGCCTGGGAGAATGCGGGCGGCATGTTGGCGTCCAATGCGGCAGGGTATGTCGATCTGCACAGCAGCGACGAATACCATGGCAATGACAATGGCTACTACCTTGCAGCGTGTGTTTTCTATGCAACGATCTACGGCAAGAGCCCGGAGGGGCTGTCCGTTTCCGCTGAAGTTCAGGCGCTGAATCTGAGTCTGACTGAAGACGCTGCGGCACTGGAAAGCGCGGCGTGGGAAACGGTGGAACCACAGGTTTCCAAACTGGAAGCGGGGCAGGTTCTGCGCATCGATTTTGGTGCGGATGCTACAACGATGGACGCCGGCGATGATGGCGGGAACACTTGGAACAACGTCACTCCTGCGGTAGGCGGAACCGATGATGGTGTCTTGGAGGGCCTGCTCACCACGGCTGGAACGGCCACGAATGTAAATCTGGAAATGCTCAGCCGCTTCAACGGCGCGAACACTGCGGGAACCACCACAAGTGCTGTTTTTCCCGCCGATGCCACAAGCGATTCTCTATTTGGAAACACCGAAGATTTCGGCGGGCTGACGGATGTGTTCCCCAGCTTTCGCATCACTGGCTTGAACCCGGCGAATACTTACACCCTCACATTTTACGCGTCCAGGGGCAGCGTGGGAGACAACCGGCAGACGAGGTTCACAGTAACGGGTGATGACGAGGAGGTAGCCAACCTGGATGCTGGCAACAACGTGGATGAGACTGTGACGCTCGCGGGCATTGTGCCTGGTGACGATGGAGTGATCACGATCGCGATTGCGCCTGGTGCCGACAACGATAACGCAAATCACTTCACTTATCTGGGGGCTCTACAGATTGAGGGGCCTGCGCTGCCGGTGACGGAAGTCCTGTTCGATTTTGGAGCAGATGCGATCCAAATGGAGGATGGTGACGATGACGAAGGCAATGTATGGAACAATGTCACCCCTGCGGTAGGTGGTGTCGATGGCGGCGCGCTGTCTGATATTGTTACGAGCAGTGGTGGGGCGACGAGCCTGGGGCTGACAGTGGTCAATCGTTTCAATGGAGCCAACACGGCGGGAAGCACGGCGACGGATTTGTTCCCGGCGGATGCCACTAACGATTCGCTGTTCGGCAACACAGAGCTGTTTGGCAGTCTTGAGAATGTTTTCCCCAGCTTCACCCTGACAGGGCTCGACCCAACTCAAGCCCACAGCTTCACTTTCTTCGCTTCGCGTCTGGGAGCTGGCGACAATCGAGAGACGCTCTTCACATTGACCGGGGCGAATACGGGCAGCACCACGCTCAATGCTGCTGACAATGAAACCGAACTTACCACGCTGGACGGGATCTTGCCCACTGCTGAGGGCGAAATCACCGTTGCCCTGACCCCCGGCGACAACAATGACAATGGGAACCACTTCACTTATCTTGGAGTGATGAAAGTGGCATTCGCTGGTGGCGGAGGAGGGCCTCTGCCGGACACCACCGCGCCGGAACTCGTTTCCACTCACGTCGTGGGCAATATCGTCACACTCGTGTTTAACGAGCCTGTTGCTACCGCCACTGCTGGAACTCTCGGCAACTACACCGTGACGGCTGACGGCGAGTCGGTGCAGCTTGACGGGGCAGAGCTGGATGCAGATGGAGTGACCGTTTCGATCGAACTGGCGGATACCTTCATCGGTCAGTACACGGTATCGGTAACTGGCGTGACGGATTTGGCCGGAAATCCAATCGCGGCTGGCAGCTCTATCAATGGCGTCGCACCTGACCCGGATGCGCAGTTCTTTCTTTTCGATTTCGGTGGCGGAAATTTCATCGAAGAGGACGAGCAGGGGAACATTTGGAACAATGTGTCGAATGGGGTGGCGGACGCGGACGAAGGCATATTGTTCGATATTCTCGACAACACGGGGGCCACCACTGATCTCGCTATCGAAATGATCCGCCGATTCAACGGTGTGAATACCAGTGGAACGCTCGACAATCTGGACTTTCCAGCCGAGGCCACTGGCGATTCGTTTTACGGCAATACCGAGGCATTCGGAGTGGGGCCAGATATCTTCCCGGCATTCAAATTTACGGGCCTGGATCCTCTGAAAGCCTACGCTCTGACCTTCTATGCATCTCGAATGGGTGCCGGTGACAATCGCGAGACTGGCTACACGCTCACCGGAGCGAATTCCGGCTTCGTGGCACTCAATCCCGCTGAGAACATTGATCAAACAGCGACGGTGCAGGCGATGATACCCACCGCTGAGGGCGAGATCACCATCGAGATTGCTCCGACTGAGAACAACACCAATGGTAATCACTTCACGTATCTCGGTGTGTTAAGGCTCGATGTCACAGAGCCCGTCGCCGGACTCAAGATCACTGAGCATCCTCAAAGCGTTTCGGTGAACGAACTGGACGCCGCCTCGTTCTCAGTGGCGGTCGAGGGTGAGCCTCCGTTTAGCTTTAAGTGGTTCCGAAACGATGAGGCAATCGATGGTGCCACCGGTGCGTCTTACACCATTCCCTCAGCGCCCGTTTCTCTCAGTGGCAGCGCCTATACGGTCACCGTCACCAATGCCAGTGGCCCGATCACAAGCGATCCAGCAATTCTTACGGTGGTGCCGGACGAGACCGTTCCCACATTG
>JAGROY010000379.1:9358-23160 GCA_020439995.1 Verrucomicrobiia bacterium | reverse complement strand
TAGGCGACGTTGCTCGGCTTGTCGGCATCAATGAAGATGAAATCGAATGCGGTTTCTCCTCTGGACTCAAGTTTTGGCAAGACCTCAAGCGCCGCTCCGAGCCGGAGTTCGACGCGATCCCAAACGCCCGCCGACTGTAGATTTGCTTGAGCGACTTCAGCATGTTCCGGATCCAGCTCGATTGTGATCAGTTTCCCATCCGCTGGCAGTGCACGAGCCAACCAAATCGTGCTGTAGCCACCAAGTGTCCCAATCTCAAGAATACGTCTGGAGTTGTGAATACGTGCGAGCAGATGCAAGTATTTCCCCAGCACTTCAGACACTTGGATTTCGGGAAGGCCAGCGGCTTGGCACTTCTCAAGGCTACCCTCAAGCGCGGCATCAGAATCGTGCAGTTCACTGACAAAGTAGCTATCAACGCCTGACCAGACTGAATGAACGGGGACTGAAGAATCCATAGTGGTGATACTAACGCCAGCGCGGTCGGATGAAAAGTCGTGTGTGGCGGTATTCGCGGACGACTCCCGATATCCCTAACGCAGTTGTGCTGTGAGTGGCATGATTTGAGGCGGCGACAAGGTTCGACACGGACGTCGTACCCTCCCCCGTTCGGCAATTGATCCGTTTCAAAAACCTGAAATTCTTGTCCGAATCCGGCTCTCGCTTGGAGTCTATGAGTAAACGACTTTAGAATGCCCCGTTTAGAAGACCCTAAACATCTGCTCCGCAAGTTCGTCGATCACCATGACGAAGCGGCATTTCGCGATCTGGTAACGGCGCTGACGCCCCTCGTCTATGGTGTGGCCAAGCGGCGACTCTCAGATGCACAGCAGATTGAAGAGGTTTGCCAGAATGTGTTCGTCGCCCTGGCGGGGAAAGCGGCAGCGCTCATCGATCATCCTTCACCTTCGGCCTGGGTGCATCGGACAGCCGCGTTGGAAACACTCAAGGCGGTGCGGACGGCGGCCACGAAACAACGCCGTCTCGCCATGATTGAGAACGAACTGAGTACACGACAGCATTCCTGTGAGGATTGGACGGCGATCCGGCCCCTTGCTGGATGATCTGCTGCTTAACTTAAGGCTTAAGTTGTCTGACGAAGATCGTCGAATCCTGGTCGAGCACTTCATCAAAGAGCGCACGCTCGCGGACATCGGGAATCGCCTGGGCCTGAAACCGGCGACCGCGCAGAAGCGAAGCGTTCGTGCCTTGGAAAAACTCCTGCTTTTCAATTAGCCTACAAACATTTTGAACGAACGACCTTCACTAATCCTGAACAGCTCGAAAGTATATCTCCCGCAATTCCGGCGCTGGATTTGGAAATGTATACACCGTGGTTTCCCCGCCCGACGGAATGCTGTCTGCGATTTCGCCGTCGAACGTAATGAGGTCTGTGCCCCAGAACAAGGAGTAAGTCCGCTCCGGCGCGGAGTTCCACGACATCGTAATCTCTGAACCGATCATTTTAGTATTCAGTGCTAGACCTGAAACTTCAAAGGGCGAAGCTGAGGTTCCCTTTTCCACAGCTAGTTCCCAAACGCCAATGAACCCATTGCTCGCTGTTCCTCCTTCCTCACCGATGATGCGGATTCCGGTGATGGCTGATTCGGGACGATCCAGTTTAAATACCGCCACATAGGTCGTGGGCGGTCCAAAGTCCACATCGGGGAGCGCCGCACCATCAAATGCCGTCAAGTAGTCCGAAGTGTGTGCCGATGTCGTCCATGTTGCACCGCCATCCCGTGAAACCTGGATGGTGGGTTCTCGCAGGTAAGTCCCATCCAGGGTACCGCCAGAGCCCGGGCCGTTGCCATTGGTGCCGAACCATCCACCATCGAAAAAAATGGCTAGAGTCAGCGTAATCGTCCCGAGAGGCTCGGGCCGAGGATCATCCCATTCGACACCAACGAAGCTAGCAGTATCCCCTCCAGCATCGTCAAATGTATCGACCCTGGTCAGGAGATCACCATCTGTAATGCTCGCAGCAACGCCGGAATGAACATAGGAGGTGCCGGAATCTTCGCTGACTTCGCTGACGGTACCCAGAATGCCTGTGCCTATCAAGGCGTAGTTGGATGGCGCACTCGCGGCACTTTTAGGATCGGTTGCTTGCGCTACTTCAATACCGTCAGGAAAGCCATCGCCATCCGTATCTCGGCTTTGCGGGTTCGTCATCAGCGTGATGGCTTCAATCAAATCGCCAAGGCCATCCCCGTCACTGTCACTAAGAAGTGGATTCGTGAAATGAGTGAGTATTTCCTCTCCATCTGTAAGGCCATCGTCGTCACTGTCAGGATCGCGGAGGCCTGTATTTGCAGCAATTTCCGCAGCATCGTCTAGCCCGTCATCATCTGTGTCCGCTTTGTTTGGATCGCTATCGGCCTCGAACTCAGCGAGGTTCGACAACGTATCGCCATCCGCATCATCGCCCGATTCGTCGACACCCACCACGAAGCCGTTGTCCGCCTCCCATGTGTCATCGAGGCCGTCGCCATCCACATCTTCTTCATTCGCAATGATCGTGATCGCTAATTCTATCACACCAATGAATCCACCACTGGCGGCGCCCCCCTCCTCTCCGATGATCCGAATTCCAGTAATCTCTGACTGGGCTGATTCCAGTGTGAAGGTAATAGGTGCTGGAATCGATGGGTTCGGTTGCGTTCCCCCGCCAACCAGGTGCCCGCTCATGACCTCCAAATAGTCGGAGGAATGAGGAACTGTTGTCCATGTTGTTCCTGAGTCGGTCGATACTTGAATGGATGGCTCCACCAGATCGAAGTCGGCATCAAGTGCTTCTCCAGGAGCGGGGCCGCTGCCATTGGTGCCAAACCATCCGCCGTCAACAAAAGTTGCCAACGTCAGAGTCAACGCACTGATCGACTGCGGGACGGGGCTCTCCCATTCAATCCCCACGAAACTGGCAGTGTCTGCTCCAGTGTCGTTCCAAGTATCAACGCGACTTGCAGAGGATCCATCGTTGATACTCGCAGCGACCCCGACGTGCTCATAAAAGGTTCCTTCATCATCGTCGATCGCGTCGTTGGTCCCAATGATTCCACGTCCGGTGAGGGCAAAATTCCCAGGGGAGCTCGAAAACTTAGTAGGATCTGTGAGCTGAGTGATTTCGAGCCTGTCGCTGAATCCATCACCATCCGAGTCTACCAACAGTGGGTTGGTCAAATGCACCAGCACCTCATCGCCATCAAGCAATCCGTCTCCGTCTGTGTCTGCAAGCTCAGGGTTGGTCATGTACGTTGAAATTTCAGCATCGTCCGTCAACCCATCGGCGTCGCTGTCATCGGCTGAAGCCCCAGCAGCGACAAAAAGCTCGAATACTCCGATAAAGCCATTGGAGTCTGCACCTGCGGAACCTCCATTTTCCCCAATGATCCGGATGCCATTGATCCCGGTCTGCCCTTCCTCCAAGTCAAATTCTGCAGTGACTGAGGTGGGATTCGGATTGGCTCCCCCGCCGATGGTGTGGCCAGAGAGCGTCGCAATGTAGTTGGAGCTATGGCCTACTGTCGTCCAGCTCGCGCCCCCGTCTGTGGTGACCTGAATGTCAGGTTCCAGCAAATCCTCCACCAGCAGTTCGCCACCCGCTCCTGGGTTGAATCCAGCAACACCAAACCAACCTCCGTCGGAGAAAGTTGCCAGAACGAGAGTTAGATTCTGAATGTAGTCGGTTCGCGGCGAGTCCCAAAGCACCCCTACGAAGCTATAGGAATCGCCGTTGTCGCCACCCCCATCGCCAAACCAATTGTCGATTCGCGTCGCCGGGTCCGAATCGACAATGTTGCCTGCGATTCCTGAGTGGAGGCGCGGGGTACCCCCGTCATTATCGATCCCATCATTCACCCCCATGATGCCAGTGCCTTCCCGTGCAATGTTTGCCCCATTCGATTCGACAGGCATCAACACCCCGCCTCCGAGAATAACAGACGCGTAAGCAAGCAAATTGACGAGAACATCTAACCTGCAACCGGGGGATTCTGGCGTTTTCATGCTCGATTGATATCAACTTCCCCGGTCTGCTCACAATCTCGGTGTTGAAATCCTTTCAATCGGTAACACATCGCTAACGCTAATCAACCAATCTGATAAAGTCCGACAGACTCCTAGTCTGATTGAAACGGTTTTCCCTACCGTATGCCACCGGACAAACGTCTCCAGGAGTCTGACGTGCGGAGTCACCAGCGGATGCGGAAATAGCGTTGGGCGGGACGTGGCGAGCGCAACTCCTGCCACTGCCAGCTTCCGGGTTCGAGGAGTACCGGGCTCGCCAATGAAGGGGCCCAGGGGCCGGTGAGAGATTCGCTGGTTTCTACCGACTGCTGGATCGAATCGGGGGCTTTCCAATCCAGCACGGCGGATCCCATTTCCCCGACTGTAATTTCGACCTCCCGGGGTTCGCCAGATTCGTAGCCGGGTGGCGTCCAGATCGCGATTCCCTCGTTGCCGTCGGCTAATACGAATCGGTAGGCGACCTGTCCGGCGTCGTTCAGAGCGGTCGCGTGGCGCAAGTTAGATTGCACCCTCTTCAATCCAAGTTCGGCGATCGTGCTGCCGAGAAGGGCATCACCCTCACGGGCGATTTTGATCAAGCCAGCAGCCTCGTCGAAAAAGTAGATTCCGGCATCATCATCGTCGCCAAGTGGCGTGCCGGAGAGGCTGGCAAGAAATACGACTTGGCCAGCACCGTTGTTTAAGACTCCAGCCGAACTCGACCGGACGTCTGGAAAAAGAAATGTTCCGCCTCCGTCAGGTAACGGTTGCCCCCTACGGGCGATTTGGGTGACCGGCCCGCTGCCGTCGCCACGAAAAATGCCGACATCGTCACTTACTCCGCCCCTGGTGCCATCGAGATCCGCAAAGAAGAACACTTGGCCGGAATCGTTTATACTGGGACGGCCAAAGGCTGCGAACCGCCCGTTTCCGTCCGGGGCGTCCTGCCCTTCCCGTAGGATGGTGACAAGCGGTTTCATTCCGTCGGCAACGAACAGGCCCTGGCCGTCACCCAACGGCGGCATGCCGATCACATTGGCAGAAATTACCAACTGTCCGGCGCTGTTGATCTGTGCACTTGAGATTCCAGTCGAAAGCTTGCCTGTCCCGTCCGGGATTTCATCGCCAGTGCGCGCGACCCTAATCAGGGTGCCCGGGCCGTCGTCGCGATAGTATCCAGTTTCGAACTCGCCGGCGACTTCTATTCTGACGGCAAAGCCCGCCTGGCCATTGTTGTTGAGAGATGGAAGAAACACGCCATGGCAGATTCCGCTCCCCTCGGGTGCCGGATCTCCTTCGCGAAGCACGGTGCGGAGACTACCATTTAGATCACGAACTACTACTGACTTGGGAGGCCGCTGCTCACCCGAGTCGATGGAAGCCGTAAACGACATGCGATCATCGTCTGAGACATCTGCGAGATCGAGTTGGTCAAACACTCCCTCGCCTCCTGGAACCGCGTCCCCTTCGCGGACAATCTGGCTAGCCGAATCAACGCCACCCGCGACGAAGAGTCCGCTCATCCCGTCCGGTGAAAGAGTTGCCTCGAAGGCAACCCTTCCCTTTTCGTTGAATGAGTGGACATCGAACGACAGATACTCGCCCCCCAATGGTGCGGTTTGTCCAGAGCGTGCAATCTCAACGAGCGGGCCAATTCCGTCACCGATAAGCAATCGGTCGTCGAGTGGGGGCAGCCCAAACCCACTTTCCACCCGATACCCGCTGAATACTGCCTGACCTGTCGCGTTCAGCAGGGGGTCGAGGAAGTAAGGAAAGTTGCCGCCGTCGTCCTCTGGCGGCTCATCGCTGACGACCACCACAGCGCTCGTCCCAGTCTGCTGACCAAACGCACGCAACGGCTTAATGACCGCTGCAAACACGGTTAGGCCGGCCAGGCACCCGAACCACGCGATGGGAAAGAACTCACGACCATGCATCCCGAATACCCTAGTGCGATTGCGGTATCTGATAATCCTCCAACTGCAGCCCATTGCGCTTACCGCGACAATGATACCAATGGCTGAATCGTTGAATAAGCTCACCTGCGAATGGCGATAAATGATACAGCCGATTCACACGCAGTCGCTTGAATCGCCCTATCACTTCCTCGGTCGTAAGAGTAGAACTCGCCATCTTGAGGAAAGCCTCCTCCACTTCACGTTGCCTCTTATTCTCGCGTAGGCAGTGCCGTGACGCATCACCCAGAATGTGTGATATTCTCATGATCCCAACACTGACAAGGATTGGTTCAGTTGTCCACTAGATAGATAAGTCGCCCCCTTAATTGTCTTGTGATTGCCGCTGCCGATAGAAAGTTCCGCGTTTGCCCAGTGATCGTTTCTATGTCTGTACATTACGTTCCCATCCGTCTGAAGCGATACGTGTCTTTCGGCTCATGATCGACGGTCAATTGCCAGCAGTTGCCTGAAAGGCAAGCGAAAAAATGGAACCCACTTCCCCGACGGAGTCGGGCGTAACGTTCGGACAGTACCGGCTGAATTTTCTTGTCTTCTCCCATTTCGCGAATGATCAGCGCTTCAGCTCGTCGAAAGGCCCGCGAATCCCCGTTACACATCGTTACACATGGGATTCTGCGGGCCTGGCGCGCGCCATCCCGCAGGGGTCGGCCTATAACCACGGCGTCTCTTATTGCTCTCGAATCCTGTAGTAGCGGGCCTTAGGCGTAGAGGCTTCGATTTTCATCGTTGTAAACTCCCCACTCGACCTGACCCCATTGATTGCCTCTATCCACTTTTTCAGATTGTCGGAGTAGTCGACAGCGTAGCTGACGCCTGGGAGCGACCTCCATTGCAGTTCAATAACAGTTGAATTGGCGCTCCCACTGACAATCAATTGGGTTATTGCCATCTCAGGCACGAGCCTCACGGGCTCGGCTGTAAGAAGCACTTCGTCAAAGTCGACCTCGTAGCCATCCTCGCCGGTACTGTCCGCGAATGCAACTGCGATGAGGCGAATCTCAAGTGCCTCGCCGATCTGTTTGGGGGCGCCGCTTGTAGTGTAGCTTAAGCTCTGTTGTTGCCAACTGCCTGCCTTCGGGGAGTCTCCGGTAATCGATTGGAGAACGTCACCACCCGCGAGTAGCTCGATCCGGAAAGCTGCGGTCTGATCGCTCCCATTGTAGAAAGGGTTGCCTATCTGGACGCGGAGGAGGTATTTCGTGCTAGGCAGGAGGGTTTCATCCAGTATTTGCGATAAGCCCACCTCACTCGCCTCTCTGGAGATCGTCCATCCCGAGTTGTTCCCAGCAAAAGCAGCACCGTCGGTATACCCATTGACCTCGTCTGGATTCCAACCGCCGCCGCCCTCACTGGCCGGCATCCACTCCGAACTGCCAACTCCGTAGCTTCCCAGGCTCCAGCCAGAAATGTCCCCCTCGATGTATTCTCCCTCGGCAAATTCAGGGTCCTCGAACCCGGAATTGCGAACGATGACTAATCTCACCGACTCTGGAGAAGCGATGCTGCCCGGCAATACGGCAATGATTTCACCGGCAAAATGCTCGTACCGCAGCGGCTGCATGGAGATAATCGAGCCCAGCGCCTGAACCGGCAGCCGCTCTTCGTTTTCTCCGCCCGGATTGATGACAACCGTCTGCCCCGGCTCGAACCAATCGTGCGCCACCGTCGCGGGCAGGTTCATGTCATTCTGAGTGATAATCTGGATGTGGGTATCGCCCGGCAAGAGATGCGATGTCAGTGACGACTGGGGCATCTGAGACACGGGCTGGCCCGGGGGGGGCGTGTATGGCACCCATTTCTTCGAAGTGCCGTCGTACCGTTCGTAGTCCCCGCCGAGCGTCAGGCGAAGCAGCGGTTTGTCGCTCGTGGTTTCAAACTTCGCGTTGCCAACACCCAGATAGATATTGGGATCGCCGAGCGGATCCGGCGAATCATGATCGAGGGCATCCACGGTATCCGGGATGTTGTCGGTACTGTTCTCGGGATTCGCGGTCGGCAGCGCGCCGTTCCAGTCGTATGTCGCCCCGTTGAGGAGAATGAAGCGCTGTGCGACCTCCGTGGGATCTGTGTAGACTTTGCCTGCATCGAGCTTAATCGCCCGGCGCTCGCCGCCCGGCCCGTATCCTAGAAGCACGTCCGACCCTTCAATTCGCACGTCGTAGTCGGCGATATAATTCGCTCGTCCCGGGATGTTGTCCCAGGTGAGCGATTCGGGGTGCTCAAAGCCCAGCTTGGCAAGCTCGCGATAAACTTCCTTCCGGCGCTCCTTGCTGAGCAGGTTGCCGTTCACGTCCGTGATGGCGATCATGTCCATGTCGCCGGTAAAAGCGCGGAAACTCGGCTCGAAGCCGTCACCCTCTGCCCAGACCCTTGGCTGGAACGCGGGCATGCCGTCATCGGTAGGGGGCAAGTCGGCCGGCTTGCCGGGCACGCTCTCTGTGCGTCCCAGCTCAAAGTTCTGCTTCTCCCATTTCACGTCCTTGAGCTCGGGGTATCCGTTGTCGACAATGTTCATGCCATACTGTTTGGGCGGAGCCGGAATGAAGCCAAGCATCTCGAATCCCTCATTCTTGGGCGCCTCCTTGACCCACTCCTTGGATCTCGTTTCCCAACGCGCCTTCAGACGTGCGAGGAAGTCCTCGTCGCTGCGCAGGTTGGCTGGAAGCCGGTCGCGGTAGAAATCCCAGTCGCGCATCTTCTTAAACATCGCGGTGTCAAGGTGATCGGGATGGAAGCCCAGATGCAGGTCGAGTTTATTAACATTCTTTGACTTCACGTTCTCGATCTTGCCGAGCAATCCCTGCCGCAGTTTGGCCACCGAGCCGGGGCTGCGGTCACGCATCGCAACGATGATATTCTTGTCCTTGAGATAGTTGCGCAATGCCGCATCCAGTCGCGGGTCCATGCCCCAGTATTTGTAGGCGTTTGCCAGAGAAATGGGGTCGCCGCCCCTGAATCCCTTCCGCCCGCTGGCGGCGAGACGCGCGGCCATGGTCTCAAGCTGCTTGGCCTCGGCGCGGGCCATTGCGGACGAGCCGTGCAGCCGCATGTAGCGCAAGTTGGCAGCTCGGGCTATCATGTTTTCGGTTACTACAAGATCCGGACCGTAGTTGCCTAGCAAGCTTCCGGTCGCGCCAAAGAAGTAAGGCACGTCGTTTGTCTCCCAGGCAGCGGCGACCTCGAGAATCTTGTTCTGGATGGCGTTCTCGACGGCGGCAAAAGCCTCGGCCGCATCCACGTTCGTGATGGCCTGATAGTGGCCAGAGAGTTCGTCGCGGATCCGGTCGTACTCTTCCTGCGTGCGGTTCTCCCACATCAACGTCGTTGCGTAGCACATGAAGGTCGACGCACGATGCGCGAAGCTAAGGTTCTGGACGGACTCCCAGTTCGACTCCATCCAGGTCGCGAGTCCAACGGCAAAGTTTTCGGTGAACACCCCGACGAGATCGGGCGTGTACCATTCGACTTCCGCAGGCACCGGAATCCTCAGGTCCACCCGCACCTGACGCTCGGTTGCAGGGAAGCCATCGACACCGAACGCCTTCACGATGATCTCGGAGTCAAGTACGGGCCTTACTCCATCGGGAGAATCCTCGTCTTCCACCTTGCCGTAGAGGTGCATTTCGACCTTGCCGTGCGGGCCACCACCTCCGTGGTGGAGGTATCTGCCATAGAGAGTGAGCGTCTCGCCGGGTTCGATCAGATTGCGTGCACCAAACGGATTACCTCCGTCGACAAGCAACTCACGTAAGGGCCCGCCTATCACATTTCCCGTCACTTCGGTCAGGACGGTGAGATCGACCGCTTTGTCGGGACTGACATTCTTCACCAGCCCCACGAACTCCCAAGGTTTAGCGCCTGCCTGCTGAACACCGATCGGACCTGGCGAATCCGGGTCGCCGTCGACAACCAACAGCACCGGCTGGGCGACCCGCATCACGTTGGTGCCCAGACCGCTGAGAGTTCGAGTTGGCACATGCGGCACCGCTACTGTCACCCCGGTTGCGAGCACGAAGCCTTTGGCTTCCACGATACCCTTGTTCTGCGCCCGCGCCTCGACAACGACCGTGAGGGTGGCGTCATCCGCGATCTGGTCCAAAGCTATCTCGTCGATTTTCGCCACCGCAGGGTCGACCACCACGGGCTCTTTGTCGCCAACCACATACCCGACGATGTCCATCGCATGCGGCGCATTCGGGTCACGGTCATCGAAGGTCTGCACGAGTGTCGACAGATCGAGCTTTGCCTCGTCGGCAATGTCACCGGAAACATTGTGGATCTCGAGCGTGAGCTTCACGTCCCGCGGCTTCGGAAGACCTGTGGATTCGTCGAATTCGAGATCGATTCCCTCCTCGGGAAACGCCACGAACGAGTCCTCCTGCCCTTCCTCATCGCTGCGAACCTCCGCAGACACCGTGACGACGAGATCTGAGCCCACCCGCTCGTTCTTCTCCAATGACGCATCAACTGCCGTGCCGTCGGTGGAGGTTCCCGCCACGGCACTGCGGATCGTGACTCGCCCCAGGCCGATCGTGGTGAGCTCGACCGGAATGTCACGCTTTTCACCGGGCTGCAGGGAAAACCCCGTCGCCGTATCAAAGTCGCTGGAAACCGATAGAATCCCCGGACTGAAGGTTGCAAGTTCTCCGTTCTCGAACAGAATATTGTCGATCGCCCCGAGGCCTTCGCCAGTCGCACGCACGGAGAGCGTCGCGGCAAACGTGCTCGATACCGGCAGCCGGCCGTCAAGCTCGATGTCCTCTTCCCAAGTCAAGCCCATGATGAGGCTAGGCGGACCGATCAACACCTCCCGCGTCGCGGATCGCGGAATGCCGTCCTGACCACGCACGGTCAGGGTGACGCTGTAAGTTCCCTGCTCGTCGAATGTATGGGTGACTTGAGGTGCCTGGGACTCGTGCAGATCACTACCATCGCCAAAATCCCAGGAAATCGGTAAGAGAGGATCGCCCGTACCGTCTCCTGCGATCGACGTGTTGGTGAACGTGACTTCGCCCGCCGCAGAGCCTGGCAAGCGCTCAGCGTCGAACCGCACGACTCCGTTCTGCCTCCACGCAATCGCATTCACCTCGTAAACCGACCACGGGGGCGGCGGTGGAGAATCATTCCACGACGGGGCAATGTTGAATACCTCGCCGGTGAGCGTCAACGCATCGGGGGCATTGCGATCGAGCGTGAAGACATCGATTCCGGCCCGCCCGAAAATCTCTTTTGCCATCGCGAACTTGGTACCGTCCGGCGAGAAAACCGCATTGGGTCCGAACTGTGGATAGTGCGCGATAGGGATCTCAAAACCGGGAGAATTCTCAGGATTCTCCAGATCCAGCACCGTCAATTTCGCGTCGAGAGGGGCCTCGACGCTGTTGTCGCCTCCGCGGTCAATATACAGCAGCCAGCGGCCATCCGGCGAGATGTCGTAGAGCTCCCCGAGATACTGCACCGTTTTGAGTCGCTCCTGCACACCGTCACTCAAGCGCCAGATGCTGCCCCAATTGTTGTCGTAGACTCTGTAAATGACATCGCTACCGACGGGTGACGCAAGTACCTCGCCTATATTCGCTGTCGCAGTCGGGGGCGAGGCGAGCACCTCCAAGATCCCCGTCTCGGGGTTCACCACGGTGATCGAGCCTCGCCATTCGGCGGAGGAAGCATTCCAATTTAGAACGATTCCGCCATCGAGCATCGGCGATGCGGAAGTGCCGTACGAGCCGCCCGGGTTGACCGTCTGACGGATGTTCTGCTGGAAGAAGCTTTGAAACGCGTATCCGTCGGGGCCGTTCGCGCCATTGCCGTCGTTCAGCCTTCCGAGGAAACAGTAGCCGTCCGAGTCAAAACGAATCTGGCTGTTGGCTGAGTTCCACGGCGCCCGAATATCAGACCCATCCAACCAAGGATCCCGAACCTGATCCCCGGTGACAGGGTCGAGAAAATAGAGCGTTGACCTATCTCCGGTCCCGACGCCCAGAACAGGCCGATTGGTTTCAACCATGATCTCCCCGTTGATCCCGGGGAAAGTAGCGTGTGCCGACAGAAGCACTGACCACCACGTAACAATTGTAAACACAATCACCGCCAGATTGAAACTAGGACGAAAGGGAGATGGGGAAGGATAGGGCATGTCTCTACTGCTAGGTGTTATGAGACCGTTGGCTCGACGCAGAACCTTAAAATTCGCTAGTACACTGCGGCGGAAGTTCGCGATATTCCATTTCAGACGCAACATGCTGATTATCAATCCCCAGCCCTCTTGGTTTTCTATCGCTTATTTCCGCCGTGCTGTACTAGTGACGATTACAGAAAACCTGTCCCCTGCCAAGCGCCAAGACTTGGCAGGGGGCTCAAAATCCTCCAAGTATCTGGAGTTAAGTTAGCTACATCTTCGCCATTTGCACTTCCTAGGGGGCTAATTTTCGCGAGTGTTCGATTCTGTGCGTCGATTCGTAGCGCTCTCGATGAGCAGTAATTCTCTGATACATCAATCCAATCACCCCGTCGTTTCTAACGATGGCACACAAATTCAATCCCCGTTCCCCGATGAATCTCTGGATAGCCAATAAGGGATAACGTCCGCGCCAGCGGCCGACACGACGCTCGGCCGCCTCGATCTTTGCCGGGCGTTTGCGCAGACTCGCGTAGATGGCCTCGAGCTTGGCCTGCAGGCGGGCGCGCTTCTGCTCGAGCATGGCTGCCTCCTCCTTGCGCCGGTCGGCACTGCGGCACATCACGTACTGTTCCTACCCATTGCCATCGGGATGAGCCGCCAGCTTGACTTCCACTCCTGAGCGCACTTCTGCTCAGTCGCTTTCATCAAGGAACGCGCGCTCGAATGTGCGCAGTTGTCCCGTGGCAGTGCCAACGATGTAGCGGGCTTCCCGCGCGCGCAGAAAGTCAATTTTGTCCTCGCTGACCATGCCGCGATCTATCACTCAGATGCGCCTGGCCTTGCCGTATTTGTCCTCCATGAGCCGCACCATGTCCTCGACGGTGGGTGACGTCGGCAGTGTTGCCATCGAACACTTCGTAGCCGATGGGCAAGCCGCCCTCGGGAGTCACGACCAGACCGATGTTGACTTGCTTGCAGTCGGGCCGGTTGTCGCGCGAGCAGCCGCGTTTGGCCTTGGCGTTCTCGGCGTTGCCGGCGGCATCGCCTTCAAAATACGTGCTGGTGACGTCGTAGAGCAGGAACTCGAACTCGACGCCGAACCAGCTCTCGTAGCGGGCCATGAGGTGTTTGCACAAGGTGTCTTTGTGGCCGTGCAAGGACGTCGAGACCGCGGTAGAGCCGACTGTCGTTGATAGGTTGCCATGACACTCCAAGAAGATCCTCAAGCGCACCCATGTTGTTGAGCCAGGACTTCTTTGCGCAGATTGTCACGGTTTTTCAGAGCGAGCTGGATAAAGATTTCGTCAAGCCTGGAGCGAGTCAGCAAGTCATTCATGGTGACGTAGAGTTTCTCTTTGATCCGGTAATCATTGTGGCCAATGACCGATGAGGCCTGGAACCCTAACAAAACAATACAAGGATCGATCCAGCCAGACTGGCGGCTACTACCAACTGAGCTACACGCACAAAATGAAGAGCCGGACTGAGTATGTGCGGGCCGAGAACGTGGACAGACTCAGCGCAGAACTCGACCAATACAAGCACTGGCGGAAGCTGATGGAGCGCTGGGTGGATCTGAGCATTGAACTCTCGTGGGAGAAAATCGCGGAGTTGAAAACGAAGAAATTCGACTGACAGTTAAAAGGGCGAAAATGCAGAACCCCCAGCAGTTGCTAGTTGCCCGTAACATGCCC
>JAGROY010000379.1:0-9263 GCA_020439995.1 Verrucomicrobiia bacterium | reverse complement strand
CCGCCGCCGACTCTATTTTTACCGCTCATCCCGCCTCTGGGACTGGCCCTATATAGCAATCCTTCATTCTATTCGGCTCTAAACAGGTGTCCATATCGTTCCTTTACTTCATCGCCAGAGTTTAAGCGAATCCGTGTGCCGCGAGATATAGTACCATTCGAATCAATGGCGTTCTCTGTTAAAAAATACGCCAATTTCCCATTGTCTTCTTCTTCTTCAGAAATGTAGAGTTGCTTGCCACGCGCCCCAAATCCTCCAAATACTCCAGATATTCTGATATTATTGTACAAAGCCACGCCTTTACCTCCAAGTGCCCGCTCTAGACGCTCCTTGAGTGCATTGCGAAACTTCTCCCCCTCCTCCTCATAGGGTTTAATCTCGAAAAACTCATTCCCGTTCTCATGTGTGACAACGATCGTGGAATCTTTCTCATATTGTTTGATTTGCGAAACCGTATCATCAATCACTCTTTGTGCCGCCTCACGCTCTCTGTTTGTTAAGCTTAGAATTTCAACGGCGTTCTCATCCAGCTGTCCAGAATTCTGGTCTAGTAAAACGGAACGTAGCATCGAGAGTGCCTTCGTAGGTATTGCTACATAGCCATCACGGATATCGCTTTCCTCGCCTTCCTCCATCTTAGAAGGCGAGGAAGGAGCCTTTGGTGGCACATAGTTATGGGAATCCGACTGTTCTATTAGGGATCTATCCCTAATCATGTTGGAAACTGGTGCTTTAATGGAATCCTTATCAGCGTTAAGCCACATTGCACTCGTGAATGCAATACTACACCAATAAATCAATCTTTCAGCGGAGGCTCTCACGGCGTCGGAAACTCGAAATCGTAACGCTGCTCTTTAATCTCTACTTCACTCCCGCCGTCTACAATTTTATACACTCTTACAGTAAAATCCTGTGTAAGATGCATGCCGTCTAACAGCACAGTAGTGGGTGTAACGTTATGTCCATCGCCTTCTTCTACGAGCATCTGCACCATTGAAAAGACCATGTTCGACCGCGCATGGCGCCCCAGGGATCTCAATATCTTGGCCTCCGCACTCATTTCCTCAAGCACTTCCCAAAACCTCTCGGAGGGTACTTTCTCCGGATCGTTCAAATGAGTCGCGAACGCCTCGTCCCGTTTTTGCAGGTAACGTTCTCTCCACTGCGGAGCCCGCTTGCGGTAAAGCTTCAAGTCGGATTCGTTCATCGCTGATCAATTCTGGCGCTGAAGTTCCTCCCGTCGTTTGCTCACATCCTGCCAGTGCTCTTTGACCATCCGGTCGAGACTGGCGAGATGGGTTCCTTGATCTGCAAATCCTGCGACAGAACCAATGTCTTCTACTGCGGCGTTCACCATCCCCTGCGCTTGCACTTCCCGGAGCGGCTGATCGGTTTCACGTTCGGCCGTTGTCCACCAATCGAGCACCTTGAGGGCGGCTGCGCGATGTGGCTCATCGAGCCGCCGAAGCTCCAGTGCTCCGTCTCCGCGATAGCCGGTGGGATCATGCTGACCGTCCAACCAGAACAGTAAGCTTCTTGCCGCCTGGCTACTACCAGTGTTACCGAGAGCGGTGCCTTTTAGCAGTTCCAATGCCTCGGTCGGCACTCCTGAAAGATTATGGATTCTCATTGGAAATTGTCCTCCCCTATTCATCATCCGCCAATCTCAGGCAATCAGCAAGAGAAAATCTCCCATCCTCAATACCTCACGAACGGACTCGCAAGGCTCGGGTTAGAGGAGCCCTTCACTCTGTTTTGGAGGGAGGCTCCCTCTCTTGGTGTTGGCATCGCCGCGTAGCGAATTTCTCCAGAACAGATGGCGTGCTACGCGCCGCCTCCCCCGTCCCAAGTGTCAAAGAATTCATTGCCGTCATCATCCCACGGTTCGCGTGGAAGATGTTCGAGGTTCCAGAGAAAGCGGTTTTGGTTGAAAGGCTTGTGATCCCGTTGCGTGTGGAAGATCTCCACCACCACCGCCGTTGAAACCAGCCGCCGGGCTTCGTCGGCGGTGTAGCCTTCGTCGATCAATCGCTCAACTGTCCTCCGTGTCTCCGGAGGATCGTTGTCCCGTATCTGGTTCTCGACGACCTCGAGAACAAGCTTTCCCAGCTCAGGATTGTCATCAGGCGGATTCATTGGCGGAACAATAGCCCCCCACGGCTGTGCTCCACGAGGAAAAGATGCACAATAATAACTGATATAGTGCATCGCAGATCGCGGGTTCCATGAGCTTGCCTCGAGGTGTTTACGATCACGATCTTGTTTCCATGGAATCCCAGATCCAGGTTTAGCTTCTACCCCTTCGGGTTTTTGTAAAATAGCCTGACATCAGGCACGTGCGCTGGTATCCATGTGGCGATGAAGAAACTTCTCGTGGGTATCGGAGCGCTCGTCGCTATGGCTCTTCCGGAAAGTAGTCTCCGAGGAGGAAGTACGTCCTGGTGCGCCCCTAGTGTGAAGGTGACGACGTTTGATTCGGCTCCAGGAGCTCTGGTCGATCCGAATGGTAGAATGATTCCGACCGGATGCGGATACGTTAGCATCGGAACGTTCGTTAATCTCAGTGACCGAGAGATCATGAGCCTCAACTTAAGCGAGCAAACCGACATCGACCGCCTCCTCGACGATTTTTTGCCGGCTGGCAGGGCTGAAACCGTTACCGATTGGCCGGGAATTGTGAACCACAGAACATATGTTGCATGGGACGAGCGCATGGATTGTAAGCCCATCTACGTTGTCATCGGGAATACGCCGGAAGCAACGGCATCTGATCCGTCCACCGCGACCAGCTGGCTCATCTACAAATCAGAACTCTTCTTTAAATCTGACGATCGAAGCGGAAGATGGAACGCATGGATCGACCCCATCAAGCTGATCAATCTTGCGAAACCGAAGTTCGAGCGCCTACTCGTTGGTGACTTCGGCGAGCCGGTATACCACCCCGACCTCGCCCGTTCAGTCGATTGTCTCCAACTTGGTTTTGAGAGAAGGAGCAAATTGTCACCCACTACCAAGCTCCTGCTTGGGCTGACAACCGTCACTCCACTGTGCCTTTTCTTCGTTGTGCTACGACGCAAGCACTAGCCTGAAATGCAATAGGCCTGCAGCGCATGGTTAGGCGTCGTGTTTTGGCTCTGTGTCATCATCTGAATCCTCCGGATAAAAAATCAAGCCGAGTGGTTTCGCGTCGCGGTCAAAGGACTCGACTTCTGTAACCTCGGCGGTCTCGAATATCGGTGGGTCGTCTGGGGCGTTGAGCAAACTCTCGCGCAAGGCCTTGCCTTTTGGCTCGCACCGAATATCTTCCCTCGCGGTGTGCTCTGCAAGCACCTCATCAATGGCTTCGACAAACCTCACAATGAGAACTCCAAACTTGCTCACGCCGTCCATGTCCAACAGGAGGTTCTTGCCTTCTAGGGTGACTTTGAACTTTCTCACGGCCAGACGCCTAACGTCAAAAGCCACCCATCCACTACCGGAGGGCGAACGTTGACTTCAGGTTAAGGTTAATAATTATCATTAAAATTTCGACTCAAGGCGCGGTAGTGGATTGGTGTGCGCTGCCTTCGTTCCATTACTGAGACATCTACTCTGTTGTAGTGAACCTGCTCGACAGGTTCCCAACCCAGCTTGGTATAGAGTCCTCCATCCAATCTCTCAGTCTGCAAGCTTAAGCAGCTAACACCAAAGCTTTCGGATATGGAAATCGCTCTTTTAATGATCGAGGTGGCGATGCCTTGTCCTCGATAATCCGGATGCACATAGATGCTACCCAACCAGTGCTCACGGTCAGGATAAATATCCATCTCTCGTAGTTTAAGAGCCCCGAAACCCACAGGCTCCTTCGCTGAGATTGCAACCAAGTGAACAGGTATGGAGTCAGTGCTGACTTTAGAGGAAAGTCTCTCGATTGATGAATTCAGCGAGTTACCAGGAATATCTCGCCCCCATTCGTCAAATAGCCACTCAGTAACGATGGGTAACGCATGCATATTGTTAGCCAGTAGGTCGATCGTCATTTTCTTAGCATAACGTCGAAGTCCTCCTAGGGCGCGGTTTCGACTGCGGGTTGAGGGTGGGATGGTCACGGCGGGTCAGGCGTTAGGAGCGACGCCTTCCATGAGAAGGCAGTCAAATGTTAAATCAAAAATTTTGATGTGAAACGGGTCCAAGGCAATCCCACCCCCTCGTTGCCCTGCGCTGCCCCCCTGCGCTATACACGGTCAGCGAAAGGCCATGCGCCCCGTATCTCGAGTGCTGCGAAGTGGAGATAGATCAATTAAATATTTTCCCGAATCTCTGTTCGAAGTCCGCGAAAGTTATTCCACCGTAAATTAAGGGTTTATTAGGATCTGTGTCGTATTCCTTGAAAATTGCACGGACACCCATCGATGGATCCCGGAGGTGGTCAATCGATACAGAGCCTGATCGCAAAAATTTCGCGTTTCTCCAAAGTCACTCATTAGCATCGAAGAAGAGATGCCCGTAGTTCTCGCGTAGTTCTTTGCTGCCTTGTTCATCAAAATGTTGTTTCCAGACGCTCTCGGGAGTGCCATCTTCTGAGTAATAGCCTCCAGCGAGGTCTCTCCGTATCTGACCATCCACCTCTTCTTCCTCAAGAGAGAAGCGCCTAGCTCGATCACCGAATCCAGAGAATGTACGAGATTCATTTACGGCGGCAAAAATGACATCACCGACGTCGCCAAGCTGCTGAGTCAGCTGAGCAGCCAATGAAGCCGCGAATTCAGCGCCTTCCTCCCCCAGGGTCGGCACTTCAATCCACTCGGATCCATTGTCGTCGTTGATAATCCGTTTTCTGGCTGATTCGAGTTCCCGAAATCGTTTCACCGCATCTGAGATTATTCGTTTGGATTCGATGGTTTCCTGATTGGAGAGGCCCAGTAGTTCCGACATGGTTCGATTGGGAGCGTGATTCGCATACTGTGGACTATCGATGATCGTCATCAGGGCCTCCTTGCTCACGGCAATCTGAGAGCTGTCTGTCGCCGGGGCTGGATTACGCAGCCCTGACTTGCTTGCTTTGACGCTTTCGACAACTGGCGCAGCCGCCACTGGTGTTAGCGAATTCGTCGAGACTGCCGGTTCGTGGACAGAGGGCGCTGCCCCCGGGCATAACCACCATACCAGTCCAAAGCCCAAGACGGCAAAACAGAAATGTGAGCAAATGGTTTTCACTGCCATGCCGTGTTGATTGGTCTTCCCATTGGACTATTCTTGTTGATCAAACAGGTGTCCATAGTGGCGACGAAGATTGGATACTGCGTAATCACTGTAGTGGTAATTCATTGATTTAAACTGCCGCCCAGCGCTATTGAGGTCGCTCACAGTTACTATGTATTTGACTCGATCACCTTGACGCTTTTCCTCAATCGAGAAACGCCGCGTATACTTGCCCCAAAAGCCAGAGAAAGAATCAACATCTCCAACCAGTGAAGTGATGATTTCTCCTCTCTTCATGCCTAGTCGAAGTTGAAGTTTAGCAGCCAACGTGTCTCGCACATCTACGCCGAACTCGGCCATAGGAGGGATTTCAATCCACTCATCTCCATTGCTGTCAGTCACACGTTTTTTGTGCACTGACTCCAGTGACTGGATCTGGCGGAGCGATTCCTCAATCAGATCGTTGCAGTAGACAATGTCACTTTCAGTCAAGCCCAGCAGACTGATAACGGGGGCACCACCGGTCCAAGTGAAAAGGTCTTCGGCGTTGTTGGGAGCATCGAGAATCTTCATCAGAGCATTTCTCTCCACGACGATCATCGGGGATTCTAGCTCCTCTGCATCCTCACTGGACTGTGGCGAGATCTCAGGATCTGCAATTAATGTATCGTTGTTCTTGATGAGCAAAGGCTGCGCGGCGGCCTCACTCAGCTGCGTTTGCTTCGGAAACATCGTCCATGCGAGGAAAGCTCCAACGGCCAGCGCGAAGAGGTGTGTTCCGATTTTTCTCACTGATGCAGCCCTCTCAACCGCCATCGTTGGGCCCGACACACCTGGCTTGTCACCATGTTCAAATTTTGCGTCCACTAGAGACAATAGGCATTTTCGGTTATTGGAATCAAGCTCGCGGGACATCTCTTTTTAAGTCTACCGGAAGTGAAAAACCTGTGGAATTTCGAATCGTGGCCAAGTCACATGTGATCGCCTGGCGCAAGAACCTCGAGAAGCTCTTGGAGCTTCGACGATCTGCAGGTGTTCAGATCGGAATTCGGCCTGTTTTTCCGCCCGCCTTTGGCTGTAGCATTGCACAATAATACCCCTTATCGTGCAACAATTGCGGTCGGTCGCTCCCTGCGGAGCGCCGCTGAAGAAGGTCTGTTGCCCCCTTGCTCGCAACCAGACTCACAACTCCAACTCCCGCACTCGAAAATAAAGCGCCCGGCCCGCACCTTCCTCATTTCCCGCCGACACGATTTCATATACAAATTCCGTCACCGCCCCCTGCGATTCAACCCCATCCACCACTTCCTCCCAATCCGCCAATTCCCGCGATACATCCACCGAATACACTCGGTTCGGATGAGACTTCCACCGGACGGTCACCTGATGCTCGAATTGCCCCGCATCCGGTGGCGAGACGTGCACCCAAACAATCTCAAACGGTGCATCGAGCCCGGTTAGCGCACCTATGCTTCGACCCACACCTTCGTTCCAAATGGAGGCGACTTCACGTTCTTTAAGCGCTCGTTCCCACACAGCAACGTCATCGATCTTCCCCGTCCAACACAACCCAGGATAGGGAGTCTCACCGGGAACTTCGATATAATATCCTCCGATCGTGAACGGCGTGCCATTCGTGACATAGGTTCCGCTTTCCACCTCGCCAACCAATCTACCGTCCAGATAAAACCGCGACCGCTTTCCGAAGCCAAACTCCCGCGCTGCCACCGCAAAGTGCCATTCCCCATCATTTAGTAAAGTCTCGGTGTAGGAGAACCCGAGCATCGAGAACGCCGTCGGGCCGCGGATGAATCTCCAGCCGTCGCCAAGCAAACTTACGCGTTCGTCACTCCCCATCGGAATTCTGAACCATACCGACACCGACATATCCGATTCCTCGAAGTCGAACTGTAGTGCCACCGGGTCATTCCTGTCGTCCGGTTCTCCTACGCGGATCAGACTTGCCTCGTCCGCCTCCATGCCCTGGCCGAACATCCCTTCGCCAAATACCAGCGTGCCGTCGCCATCGGCCACGCCGTGATAGTCGCCCAAGTCGTCCCTCGCATCCCCATCCAGTGGCCAAATCGCCACCAATCCCTGCGCCAGCTCCGGGAAATCCTCAGCCAGCGTCGCGTCCGTTTCGAGCCGGAACTCTTCCTCGTCAGGGAACCCGTCGCCGTCGGTGTCGGCAACGTTTGGATCGCTGCGGTTCGGCACGGTGCCCGGGAGAAACACAGTGTCAGGGCTCTCATCGCCATCGAGTAATCCGTCGCCGTCACTGTCAGGCTCCAGAACATCCGTACCCGTATCATTGGCACTGACCCACGCGCCCGTACCCGTTTCCACACCATCGACCAAGCCATCGCCGTCGGTGTCCGCGATCAGAGGATTCGTGCGTGCCGAGAATTCGTCGGTGTTGCGCAATCCGTCCCCGTCGCTGTCCGCCGCCGCGTCGTCAATCGCTGGATTCAAGCCCATACGGCGCTCCCAACCATCGTTCATGCCATCGCCATCGGCGTCGGTGGCATTCGCTTGCTCGTCCACGCTCAGGCCTGCGTAGTAGAGTCCGCCGATGTCCTCATCCGTCAACGCCCGGTTCCAGATCGCCACATCGTCGATCCATCCCGTAAAGGGGTTCTTAGACGAATCGGGATTCCAGCCGATCACCACCGGATGCTCGGAGCCGTTGATTACCGGAGCCAACTGCCGGATGCCAGGGCTCGAAAACGCATCAAGCTTTGATCCATCAATGTAGAAGTGCGACAGGCTCCGTGCCTGATCGACCACTGCGACCAAGTGATGGAACCGGTCGTCGTTGAGCCGAATTCCCTCCCAGGCAGGAGCGATGCCATATTCCCATCCGGGATGAAACGACACGTCGCCTTCGTCGCCGCGATCGATACGCCACGTCGCACCGATGCCTTTGGCGATCGGCGACTCCCATTTGCCGTTGTTCGGCAGACTGCGGGGTGCGAGTTTCACCCACATTCCGATCGAGAAGCTCTCCTCGACAAAGTCGAGTTCCTCGATGCTGCGCTCGTCAATCTGCACCGACCCATTGCCGTCGAACCACAACGCCTGACCGAATCGCCCGGGTTCGAAGGTCACCTCGCCCTCAGGTGTTCCAGACATGCCAGACACAGGCTCGGCATAGTCGCCGTCGAAAGCCCAGTTGGTCAGCAACGCCGCACCGATTGCTGGAACGATCCCGGCATCTCCGGGATGGGAGCCAAACTTCGCCTCCGCGTCGTCCGTGTGCCCGTCCCCGTCGGTGTCGGTTTTGTTCGGATCCGAAGCTGACTGCGATGCGTCGACATGAGCCCCTTCCGGATTTTCCGCGCCATCCGGCAAACCGTCGCCGTCACTGTCACTCCTTCGCGGATCTGTGCCCCGTCGCGAGCCGTTGATCCAAACCCCGCCTCCATCTTCCACTCCGTCCATCAACCCGTCGTCGTCCGTATCCGCATCGCCCGGATCCGTGTCTGCTAGAAACTCCGTTAAGTTACTCGCCCCATCCCCATCCGGATCATCGCCGCTGTCATCCGTTCCGATCTGCAGCCCATTCTCGTCCTCCCAAGTGTCATGCATTCCGTCCTGGTCCTCGTCCCGCGCATCCATCAATCGCGCAAGACTTCGCCCCCGTCCTCCGTTCCACAGCAGCATGGCTTCGCGCTCGCTCAGCGGACGGGACCAAAAGGCCAAGTCGTCGATCGTGCCCACCCAGGCGGAAATTAGGTCGCCTGTTTGTGACGATCTGTGGCCACCAATGACCAGATCAGGCACAGAGGATCCGCTTATGTATCCCACATGGTCTAAATCGTCTGTGCGTTTTCCGTTTACAAAATACGTCGCACTGCCGTCAATGGAATCATAGCTTACCACGATGTGATCGAATTTTCCGCCTCCGGTAAAGAGGATCCCGGAGGTGGTCAACCGATACAGAGCCTGATCGCAAAAATTTCGCGTTGCATCGGGTGCAAGTGCGGATGCAAACTCGACTCCGCCATCCTCTCCTACGCCTACCCTCCACGGATGGTCTTCTCCACCCCTCACCAACGTCAATGTCGTTGAATTAAGGATCT
>JAGROY010000378.1 GCA_020439995.1 Verrucomicrobiia bacterium | reverse complement strand
AGTCACCTGACTTGTCCCGCTTGACAGCGGTGTCGTTGTTGTAGATCTGCCAGTGGCCGCGCGCCATGAAGTACTTGCAGGCATAGAGCGGCTTTCCTTCCAGCACCCCTATACGCCAGTCAAAATCTGTGGGCACGAATTCCTGAGCAATGATAAGGTCGGAGACGCTGAACATTTCCTTCGCGGCAATGCGCAATTCTTCGCTGGTGCTGACTTTTTGCACTCCTATGGAAAACGCGGAGTCCGGTAGTTTCAGGATCAGGGGCAGCCCAAGTTCTGCCTCAATCGCCGGGAGGTTATCGCGGTAGACGATGCGCGTGCGCGGAGTCGGAATTTTGTGACGTGTCAGGATCTCGGAAAGGAAAACTTTATTGGTACAGCGGACGATCGATACCGGATCATCGATCACTGTCATTCCTTTCGCTTCCGCCTGTCGTGCGAAGCGATAGGTGAAATGATTCACGCTTGTGGTGGCGCGGATAAACAGCCCGTCAAAGATGCCAAGCCGGGGCAGATCTTCCCTTGTGATCATTTCCGTCTCCATCCGCAGCTTCCGTGCAGCATCCGCGAATCGACGCAGTGCCTTTTCATCTGAGGGCGGGTTCGGTTCGCCAGGGTCGGTGAGGATGGCAATGGTGAACTTTGGGTTCGGCAACGATGATGACGATGGCGGGCGTTTAAAGAATAGATGAGCTGCCTCGATGACAAAATCCCAGTGGTCCGCTGGAACATCTTCAGTGGGAATGGCCGAAATGCTGGTGAGCTGCCATTTGCCGCTGCCTTTCTTCCGGGAAAACTGGGCTCGAAGGAGTGGGGACGGAAACAGTGCAGCGAGTCGTGCAGCAAGGCGGTCGTAGCGCTTCGCGAGATTCTTTCCAAAGTAGATCGACAGGACGAACTGATCCCCCTTGAGCGTGTTGAGCGAGGATTGAAGGAGATCATCGACGCTCTTGGACAGGGAGCGGGCGATGGCTGCCGACCGCATGTCCTGAATCGTTGAAACACTGGGATACGGTTGGTGTCCGCGGGCTTCTGCCAGGAGAGAAATGTAGTAGCCAGCGCTCTGGTAGCGGTATGACTGACACAGATTGTAGACGCGCACGCTCCGGCCCCCTATTCCGTAGTCGCCGGTAAGATAGGCGCTGGCTGATATTACCTCAGCATTGGAAAGCTTGTCCGCCCATTGTTCCGGGCGTTCAAGAATGATCAGATTTCGTGGCATTGTCAGGTGGTTTTGGCGGGGGAAATGACCAAAAGATTGGAATCGTAGGTGAGCACGCCCATCAGCACAGCAGTGATCAGCCGTGTCATCGGGACTTCGTAGGAGGCGGTTTCCTGCGGGTTGCCCTCATGCGGATCGGCGACAAGTGCGGTCTTTCGCGTCGAGTCATAGCCATGGATGACGACAAAGTGGCCGACCGGCTCGCCATTGAGGTCATCGGTTGCGCAGGTTTTCGGGTGCTCCCTGGCATGTCGGTAGAGCCAGGTGGCAGACAAGCCACACAGGATCGGGTGGCCGTCGCGCAGATGCCTGCTAAGCAGCCGCACTGAGAGATCTTCCATTTTGATGCTGCCGCCCAGTTTGCAGAATTCCAGGTATGCTCGGGCCGCAAGCTGGCGTTTAGGCGATCGTCGATGCTTAGCTTGATGTTCCAGCTTTTCCAAAAGAATGTTCCTGGTGGCGCTGCCGGAACCGAACCATGTGGGATCGAACAGCCGCAGATTGTAGGTGTAAATCAGCGCGTTGAACCCAGCTTTCAGCGCGTGGATACCAAGGTTCACCTCCAGCGTGCCGCCATTTTCCAATCGAGGAATCTCGTCGATCACGTGCTGAAGACTAGTCTTTTTGCCGTAGTAGCCGTAGATGGCTTTGAGGCAGGTAGGCCCGCAAGTGTCGTCCGTAGGCTGCCAGGGCATATCGAGCGGAAAAAAGAATCGCTCGCTCGTGGGGTTTGTATCCTGCAGTGCGGGCGCACCTTCGCTTTCGCGCTTCATTGTGACCAATAGTCGGAGAAGCCCAGGTGACCCAGAGCGGACAACCGGCGGAATGAGTGCCTCCGGCAACAGGAATGAGAAAACAGCGGCTTGGCTTGCACTCTCGGGATGATAACAACGAAGTACGCGATCGGTGCAGACTTGCAACGGGAATGTGCAAAAGAAACTGTCACAGGTGACCCAGTTCGTGGAAGGGGACTCGGTCGGTTTTGTGAATTCCATGCATCCGGTTTTGCTTCTCCGGAGTTGTTCCCGCAGAGGCTGTTTTCGGTCCGCGATGGTGCGGGATCGGGATCCTGCCTTCTGCGAATAAAGAAACCGATCTAAGATCCATGAACGAACACTCCACAATACAACGTTTTCCCCTCATCGGCGCGTGCCGGGGTCGAGGGAAATCTCTCCTGATAGCTGTAGTTACAGCGTTTTCGGCCTACGTTCTGAGTCTATCCAGGCTCGTGGCCACGGACTACTTCGTCGACACTGCCGATGACACGGTGGCCGCTGACGGCAAAGTGAGTTTGCGTGAAGCCATTGCAGCATCAGGCTCAAACCAGGCGGTATTCGATGCCCCGGCTGGCGACACTGGAACCGACGTCATCACTTTCACCTCAGCCTTGAACGCGGCGACGATCACTCTCAACGACAGCGCGGCCACGGTCGCCATTCCGGGCGGGCCGACAGTTCCACTGGGCGGTCCGCTGGTCGTTTCCGATTTCCTCATCATGTGGGACGGCAACCAGACCAGAGTGAAGATCGACGCGGCCAGCAAGAGCCGAGTCTTCGAGATCGCTGATGGAGCAAAGAACGTTCGCCTCATGAATGTGCGCATCCTGAATGGAAGCTCGGCAGTGTCCGGCGGTGCGATTTATGTCGATGCCGGTGAGGAGCTGGAACTGTTTGACGTCATCGTTTCCGACAGCACGGCTCCCGACGGCGGTGGCATTTACAATGATGGTGGAAAGCTGACGATCGATTCCTCCATGGTACGCGACAACGCGGCTACCGGGGCATCGGGCAGTGGTGGCGGAATCTTCAATAACACGGGCGGAACGCTGGTGGTGAAGAACTCTACGGTGTGGGCCAACTACGCCAATCGCGCTGGCGGCGGAATCGAGGATAAATCGGGGCCTGGTCTCGGAGTGACGCTGGAGAATACGCTCCTCGGCAAGAACAACGCTGGCGTCCTGCCCGCGATTGCCGCCCCCGGTAACGGTGGCGGTCTGCACGTGACTGGAGCAGGGGATGTGCTCATCACTGGCGGCAACTCCGATGGCAACGTGGCTGCGCGGGAAGGCGGCGCGCTCTGGAATGGAACGGGAACCATGACCATTGACGGAACCACCATCGCCGGTAACCTGGCCAAAGGAAGCGCTGCGGACGACGGCGGAGGTGGCATTTTCAATAATGGCGGCACCCTTGCCATTTCGAATGCGGAGATCCGCGCCAACATTGCCGATGGAACATCCGGAAGCGGCGGCGGCATTCTCAATCTGGGGGGCAGCGTCGCTATCGATAGCACTCTGATCGTTGCAAACGAAGCCAACCGCGCCGGCGGTGGCATCGAAGACAGCGTCGGCACGGGAATCACGATCACGAACAGCACGCTCCGCGAAAATATTGCAGGCCCAGCGGGCTGGGCAGCTCCCGGCAACGGCGGCGCGGTGCACATCACGGGTGCGGGCAAACTTGAGCTGACCGGAAGCACGGTCGCAGACAACGTCGCAGCCAAAGAGGGTGGCGGCCTCTGGAACCACGGTGCCAGCGAGATGTATGTCGGCTATTCCACCGTTTCAGGAAATACGGCACCGACTGGTGGCGGTATTTTTGCCCTGGCAGGTGCGGGAGTCCTCGATCTTGTTAACAGCACCGTAAGCGGTAACACCGCAACACTCGATGGCGGCGGACTGGCTCTCAATGGAGGCAATGCCACATTCCTAAGTGTCACGGTAGCAGCGAATAGTGCTGCTGGAAGCGGTGGTGGTTTGCGGGTGAATGGCGCGAGCGTCGTCTCGTTCAACAGTCTCTTCGGAGACAATGCCGCAGCGAGTGGTGCCGATGTGAGTGGCGCATTTGACCTTGCGAACAATTCGCTGGTCGAAAGCGCTTCAGGTGCGTCAGGCATCGCAGATGGGGTCGATGGCAATATCGTTGGAATGGATGCAGTGTTAGGTTCGCTGGTCGACAACGGTGGGCCAACATTGACACATCTTCCAGGCGCAGGAAGTCCGGCAATTGATGCGGGCGACAGTGCTGCTGCCGCCGGTCTGACTGGCGACCAGCGCGGACTTGTTCGCATCATCGGAAACGTGGACATGGGTTCGGTGGAGTTGCAGATGGCTAGTGTGCCTCTGCCATTCACGGACAGCGTCGATGCAAACGATGGCGTCACTACTTTGCGTGAGATGGTGATTGCTGCGAATGCCACCCCTGGTTCAGATACGATCGAACTCAGCGCGGGAACCTATGTGCTCACACTTCCCGGCAGCGGCGAAGACGTCGCAGCTACTGGCGATCTCGACATCACTGACTCGCTGACCATTACCGGCGCAGGCCCGGCTACTATTATCGACGCAAGCGCACTTGGCGATCGTGTGTTTGAAGTATTCACAGGTGTGGACGTCAAGTTTTCGAACCTCATGATCACAGGTGGCGTGGCTGGCGACGGCGGCGGCATCTACAATCGCGGCGGCGTAGTGGACGTATCCGCTTGCATCATGCAGGACAACATCGCAAATGGTGCCTCAGGCAGCGGTGGTGCTATTTTCAATGACACTGCAGGAATTCTGACAGTGTCCGATTCGACGATCTCCGGAAATCAGGCCAACCGCGCTGGTGGCGGCATCGAGGATAACTCCGGAGCAGGACTCGGAATCATTCTGACTAATGTCAATCTTGATGGAAACAAGGCAGGCGTTTCCCCGGCGACAGCTGCTCCCGGAAACGGCGGTGGTCTTCATATTAGCGGAGCTGGAGATACTTCGATCATTGGCGGCACAGTCAATGGTAACAGCGCCGCCCGCGAGGGAGGCGGTCTGTGGAACGGATCGGGGACGATGACGGTCGAAGGTGTTGAAATCGCTGACAATAAGGCAGCTGGAGCAGCGGCCGATGACGGCGGCGGTGGCATCTTCAACAATGGTGGCACGCTCATCGTCGACACTTCAGACATTCGTGCCAACCTGGCTACGGGTGCCTCTGGCAGCGGTGGCGGTATCCTGAATCTTGGCGGTTCTGTTACCGTAACAGGAACTAGCATTGATGCAAATGTGGCGAACCGCGCGGGTGGTGGAATCGAAGATGCCGCTGGCACTCAATTGCTTCTTATCGCCACGCAGATGACCGACAATGTCGCGGGCCCAGATGGAACTGCCGCACCTGGCAATGGTGGAGCGCTCCACATTTCCGGTGCCGGTCACGTTGAGCTGCAGAACAGCACGGTGGCTGGAAACTTTGCTGCCAAAGAAGGTGGCGGCCTCTGGAACTCAGGGGTCGGCATGATGTCCGTCTACAGCAGCACGGTATCGGGCAATAGTGCGCCGAAGGGCGGTGGTATCTTCGCGCAAGCGGGTGCTGCAGGTGACTTGCAAGTGACGAACTCCACAGTATCCGGCAATACGGTGACTGGAAATGGTGCGGGTATCGGACTGGAGGGCGGATCGCTGTTCCTGCTTAACTCAACAGTAGCGTCTAACACTGCCACGGGAATGGGTGGAGGCATCCACATCACGAATTCAGATGTCACCCTGTTTAACTCCATCATTGGCGACAACGTTGCTGCTGATGGCATGGATGTCAGTGGCATGATCGGCCTGGCCTCGAACACTCTTATCGAAAGTGGAGCAGGTGCGATGGGTATTAGCGATGGCTCCGATGGAAACATCGTAGGGCAGGATGCAATGCTTGCCCCGCTGGCGAACTACGGCGGCACGAGCGAGACGCATCTGCTCATGGCGGGAAGCGCAGCAATCAACACAGGTGACGATGTCGCAGCCACGGGGCTCACGACTGATCAGCGCGGGCTGCCCCGGTTCTTCGGTGCAGTTGACATGGGATCTGTTGAAAAGCAGGACGGTGAAGCAGGTGGTTCGATGGTGAGCACATTTGCCGACGTTGTGGATGCAAATGACGGCGTCGTCAGCTTGCGGGAAGCAGTGATCGCGGCAAATGCCACGGCTGAAGCGGATGTGATCGTTCTCATGCCTGGCACTTACGCGCTGACCCTTGCAGGTTCAGGAGAAGATGCGACGGCAACCGGCGACCTTGACATTGCAGGATCGCTTTCGATCGTAGGAGCAGGTGACCAAACGATCATCGACGCTAGCGCGTTGGGTGATCGTGCATTTGAAGTCCTCGCTGGAAGCGATGCAACGCTTTCGCAACTGACGATCACCGGTGGACAAGCCGATGACGGCGGAGCGATCTACAACCGTGGCACGCTCGATATCACCAAGGCCACGCTCACTAACAATGTTGCGAATGGAGAATCTGGAAGTGGAGGAGCGATATTCAGTGCGGCAGGTTCCGTGACGTCGGTAACCGACAGCACGATCTCCGCCAACGTCGCGAACCGTGCAGGTGGCGGCATCGAAGACGCATCGGGCGCAGGGCTGGGACTTCAGTTGTTCAACGTGGTGTTCGACGGCAACAATGCCGGCGTTGCACCAGCGACAGCAGCTCCAGGGAACGGTGGCGCATTGCACATCACTGGCCCGGGGGATGTCACCATCAGTGGCGGCAGCGTCACCAACAACGTGGCTGCCCGCGAAGGTGGTGGCCTCTGGAATGGAGCAGGTCTCATGATCATTGATGACGTAATGATTTCCGCCAACTCAGCTGCTGGTGTCGAAGCGCACGACGGCGGAGGTGGCGTCTTCAACAACGGAGGCAAAGTCGAAATCACTGGTGGAATGATCACTGGCAACAGTGCAACAGGAGCCGCCGGTAGCGGTGGTGGCATCTTCAATGAAGTTGGCGGCACCGTGACGGTGAGTGGTTCAACCATCAGCGCCAACTTAGCCAACCGCGCAGGTGGCGGCATCGAAGACAACTCGGGCGCAGGCCTCGGCGTGACGTTGACTAACGTCATGCTCGATGGCAACAATGCAGGTGTAGCACCAGCAGTTGCAGCCCCCGGTAACGGTGGCGCGGTTCACATCAGTGGCCCTGGTGACATTGCCATCACTGGAGGAAGTGTTACCAACAACTTGGCTGCCCGCGAAGGTGGTGGGCTCTGGAATGGAGCTGGTCTCATGACGATCGACGGAGTGTCTATCTCCACAAATTCGGCTGCTGGGGTTGAAGCGCACGACGGCGGAGGCGGTGTCTTCAACAACGGGGGCAAAGTCGAAATCACTGGTGGAATGATCAACGGTAACAGCGCAACTGGAGCCGCCGGCAGCGGTGGTGGTATCTTCAATGAAGTGGGCGGCACCGTGACGGTGAGTGGTTCAACCATCAGCGCCAACATAGCCAACCGCGCAGGTGGCGGCAT